>BTTC01000125.1:0-5881 GCA_036244935.1 bacterium
AAATGTGGGGAACGTCAAGGACCATAACCGGCAGAAATTTAAAAATGGCGCGGACAGCAGGGCGCGCTTTGATTATGAAGGCGAAACCAGCTACTCGAAGGAATTCGGCAGCGGAATCAACCTGTTCAGCATGAGGTATACCGACTCGTATGTTAATTTCACCAAAAACACAACGGATACGGCGATCTCTTTCACCGTGCGCGACCAGAAAAGTATAGAGTCCGCAACTAAACGCAGGTTTACGCGCCAGCCGGAAATACGCATGGTAAGAATGTCTCACGAACTTTTCGGCACTCCCTTCGTCGCTAACCTGCCTTTGGTCGCCACTTCGTTCCGAAACGAAAAAATCGTGCCCGCCGATCCCGAAACCGATACGGAAAAAACGAAAACCGAAGACACGATAAACCGCCTCGACATACGCCCAACGCTTTCACTCCCGTTTTCTCCGTCGAGGGCATTCAACGTAACGCCGTTTGTTTCGTACCGTCTTACGCATTACAGCCGCAACGCGCAAAAAAGAGAAAGGCCGATCACGGTGGAATATTACACGGCGGGAGCCTCGCTGGAAGGGCCCAGAGCCTACAGGGCATTCAAAGCCGAACGTTGGGCGTTAAAACACACCATTACGCCGAAGATGGATTATAAATTCATTCCGGGATACGAAATCGACGGCGAGGACAGGCAGCTTGTTCCGCAAATAGATTCGCGTGATAACTCAAGCCCCGCGAACAATCTCAGATTTTCAATTCTTCAGCGGCTGCTTCACAAGACAAAAGAGCAAACCGTGGGGAGGCAGATTGTAAGACTCGAAATGATGCAAAGCTACAATATCAACGAGGCGAACCGGAAGGACGCTGAATGGGTCGATAGACGTCCTTTATCGAAACTGCGTGTCGATCTGGATACCAATCCCTTCGGATGGCTGCTCCTGAACGTGGACCTGACGCAGAACCATTACAACGGGATGATGGAAAAAATGACTCAGGAAGTCGGGCTTTTGCTGGGTAAATGGGCATACGTTTCATACGACAGGCTGTACGCGCGCGAACCGAAAACAGTCTCTTCCAAGGGGCTTGTCGGTTTTAAAATGCATGGCGGCTTTTCCTTTGAGGCATCGGCTATACACGACGATGTAAATCAAATTTATTCCAATTCGATGCTGGAGATGAAATACGAGTCGGATTGCTGGGGACTTGCATTAACGGTGGAAGGCCGCAGGCGAATCGAAGAACTCGATAACGGCAATGTAAGGGACGAGTGGGAACAAAGACTATACCTGGTTCTATCGCTTAAAGGCATTGGAGAAGCGGGCGCGAAACCGAAAACCCTGGCCGGCAGAAAGCTGTAACCGGGCGCGGGTATGCAGCTGTCCGTTATTGACAAAAAAAACCCGCGTTGCTAACGTAAATATAAACCGGTTGGGCCTTTATATAATATGAGACCTGTAGAAAAACTATGTTCAGGATGTTGTTTACGAAGATTGCCGTTCATAAATCCCCTCCTTCGTTTAGAAGGAGGGGGCCGTTTGCAACGGCTCACGTCCAAGGGTGGTTCACCTATTGTCACCCTGAGCTTGTCGAAGGGCGCTTCCTCAGCTTGTCATGGTGAGTTTCTGCGAGGCGAAGCCAAAGCCAAACAGGTAACCCCGCGGCAAGAGCCGCGAGGAATTATCAGGATTAACTTTTTCTACAGGAGGGATATATGGATACATATTACAACCCGGAGGATCTGGACAACTTTTCCGATATGGGTAAAAACGCTCCCGAATTATGGAAATCGTTTTCCCGGTACTACAGCAGCGTTTTCAATGAAGGCGCCCTGACGGAGCGTGAAAAATCGCTGATTGCGCTTGCCGTGTCCCATGCGGTTCAGTGTCCGTACTGCATAGATTCGTACACGAAAGACTGCATGGAAAAAGGCTCCAACAAGGAGCAGATGACAGAGGCAATCCACGTGGCCGTCGCCATACGCGGCGGCGCGTCGCTTGTGCACGGTTTGCAGATGCGAAACGCGGCGGAAAAGATGACTTTTTAACGGCGGCGGTCATGGAACGGGAAATCGAAAACCTTACCCCCTTTGACGACATGCTCAAAGGCAGTGGACTCTTTCCGCTTGAAGCGCAATCCATATCCGTTTTCCAGATGAACCTCGGTAAAAGGTGCAACCAGACCTGCAAGCATTGCCACGTTGAAGCGGGACCGCACCGCACCGAGATGATGGACGATGAAACCCTGGACGCCTGCATGGATATACTGTCGAAAACGGACATCCCAACCGTAGACATCACCGGCGGTGCGCCCGAAATGCATCCCCGCTACCGAGAGTTGGTGGAAAACTGCCGCCATGCCGGTAAAACGGTCACAACGCGATGCAACCTGACGATACTCGCTGAAGAAGGTTACGAAAATTTCGTGGAATTCTTCAAGGAACAAAACGTGACGGTTATGGCTTCCCTGCCGTATTACAGGGAGGCGGAAACGGACTCGGTCCGCGGAGCCGGCGTATTTGAAAAATCGGTATCTGCCCTGCGGAGTCTTAACGACGCCGGTTATGGAAGGGAAGGCACGGGTCTCGTACTAAATCTTGTATACAATCCTGCCGGCGCATACATGCCTCCGCCGCAGCGGCCGCTTGAAAACGATTTCAAACGCGAGCTTGCCAAAAGGTACGCGCTGGTTTTTAATAACCTGCTGACGATGGTTAACATGCCTATAGCGCGCTTTCGGGATTTCCTGATAAGGACAAAAAATTACCGGCCTTACGTAAACGGGCTGGTAAAAGCCTATAACCCTGCCGCCGCCGAGGGCGTGATGTGCCGAACCACGCTTTCCATAGGCTGGAACGGCGTCATGTACGACTGCGACTTCAACCAGATGCTGGGAATACGCCTGAACCATTCAGCGCAGTCTCACATACTTGATTTTGATACCAAGGAATTATCAAAACGGCGGATAATGACACGGCAGCATTGCTACGGCTGCACGGCCGGCTGCGGTTCAAGCTGCACGGGGGCGACCACATAAAAAGGATTCGTTTACGCATCGCCGCCGCAAGCATACCGTGCGCTGCGGCTGTTATGAGCGTGATGCTTTCTTTGTCCACGGCAGGGTGTGGGTACAGGATGGCGGGACAGTCCACCAGTCTGCCGGAATCGATAAGGACGCTTGCTATCACCATGTTTGAAAACGATTCATTCGAGCCCAACATAGAAGAAACGGTAACGCGGGGCGTTATAGATCAATTCGTCAACGACGGCAGGCTTAGAATCGTTCCGCTGGGCAAGGCGGATGCTGAATTGACGGGAACTGTAAAAAATTACGTGCTGGAACCGGTGGCATGGAACATTCTTGGTTACGTTACGGTGTATACGGTAAGGCTTGATGTGCAGATAGAGTTCAGGGATCTGAGCGGAAACGGGTTCAACATCTCACAATTTCTCAAGGTGCAGTCCAGTTACTCCCTGGAGGACGACATCGCCGTCGCGGAAGGCGCGCGGCAGGTAGCGATTGAAAGCGCATCATCAATATTGGGCGACACTCTCATAGGGATTTTGCTGGAAGGTTTCTAATAGCACACCAACTATACGGAAATACGCTCGGTATGCGCGCGGCGATGCTGAAAGGTCTTCAGCGCATATACCGCCGCAAAATACCGGCGGGTAAGCTCATAACGGACGACCTGCTTTTATACTTTACAAAACTCTCCCATGAGCTGGGCCGGCAGCTTGGGATGCTCATTGATCGGCGCGGGAAACCCACCCACGTTATAATCGGCGACGACAGCCGGATAGTCATTCCCGACATAGGTCACCGCAGGCTGGGCGGCAGGAGGCTTACAGGCTTAAGGTGCATCCACACGCATATAAAACGCGAGCCGATAACGCAAGACGATCTCAACGACCTGATGCTGCTGAGGCTTGACCTTATGGTCGTGGTGGAAGTCCTGCCGGACGGCGCGCCGGGGAAGTTGACGCTCGCGCACATGGCGCCGGGCATGGAAAAACCCTGCAAGCTGCACGGACCGGAATCTTTGGCCGATACGCAAAAACGGTTTGAGGGATTGATAACCGAAATCGAATCGGGGCTGGAACGTCAGTCCGCAGCAGTGTCGGTTAAAAAGAGGCAGACGGCCATGCTGATCCACGTTTCGGGCCAGCCGAAACAGGTCGTGGAATCGTCTATGGACGAACTCGAGGAGCTGGCGCGCACCGCCGGCATACACGTGGCCGACCGGGTTACGCAAAAACGCAAGCCGGACCCCAGGTATCTGATGGGCAAAGGAAAGCTGCGTGAGTTCATGATAAGGGCGCTTTCGCACAGCATCGACGTAGTGATATTCGATACGGAGCTAACGCCGGGCCAGCTGAAAGCCGTTACCGATTTTACGGATATAGAGGTTATGGATCGAACGCAGCTTATCCTCACCATATTTGAAAGACGCGCAAAAACCAGTGACGGTAAACTGCGCGTAAGACTGGCCCAGATGAGGTACCTGCTGCCGAGGTTGAGCGCAAAGGAATCCGCCCTTTCAAGGATACGCGGCGGTATCGGCCTTAGAGGTCCCGGCGAAACAACCGCCGAAACCCAGCGCCGCCATCTTCAGGAAAGGATTGCCCGGCTCGGGCGGGAACTGGAAGTTTTAAGCGCAAAGCGCGCCGAAAACAGGAAGCTGCGAAAGCGCAGTGAAGTAAAAACAGTATCCATAATCGGTTACACCAACGCAGGGAAATCCACGCTGCTGAACCGACTTGCAGGCGGCGGCCTGTACGTGGAGGACCTCCTTTTTTCAACGCTCGATCCTTCAGCCAGAAAAGTGCGGCTCCCGTCCGGGGTTTCCGTGGTGGTAAGCGACACGGTGGGTCTTATCAGGGACATGCCGCCATCGCTTACCGGCGTTTTCCGGGCAACGCTTGAGGAGCTTGCCGAATCAGATCTTTTAATACTGCTTGCGGATATGTCCGACCCCCACTTCGAGGAGCATATAAAACTCGCCGAACAGGTTTTCAGGGAGATCGGTTTACAGCATCTTCCCCGTATAATGGTTTTCAACAAACTGGAACTTGTCGACCCGGAAACCACGGGGGCTATCTGCCGCAGGCATTCGGCCTACGGCATTTCGGCAAAGGAAAATAAAGGGATAAAAGAACTTCTTGAGGCGGTCGGTGACAGTTTGTCATGGCGACGTTCATCGAACGGTCGAACCACGAAAAATTCAGCATGACAAAATGACCAGAGTGATGTAAAGAGCGCCGATACGCCGGTAGCGTATCAGTTTGAATATACGCACATGAAGAAAGCGGTTTTTGCAATAATCCTCCCCTTGCGCGAGCAGAAGGGGAGGCGCAGGAGGGGTTTTACTGCTAATGCTTGTCATGGTGAGCTGTCATCCTGAGCTGTTTGCCGTGAGCTTGCCGAACGGTCGAAGGACGAACCACGACAAGCTGAGTTATCAAAGCGCCCTTCGACAAGCTCAGGGTGACAATAGGGGACACCACCCCATGGACGTGAATCAGATTTTTTTGGAATTTTCAAACTGATGCACTACCGATACGCTATACAGGCGCGGCGGGGGCAATAACCACATGGCGGCGATTCCCCTCTCCTTCGCTTTTTGTTTCCACCTTGGGGTTATCGTGAAGAAATGTGTGGATGATCCTGCGTTCGGCGGGATTCATGGGGCCAAGAGCTACGCGCCTGCGTTTTCTTAGCGCCTCCTTTGCCGAGTTCCTGGCTATATCCTGAAATTTTCTGCTTCGCCGCAACAGGTAATTTTCAGTATCTATGATTACCTTGCCCGCCTTTTCATTCTTGCGCTTGGAATAAATTCCTATCAGCATTTGAAGCGCCTCCAGCGTTTCTCCGTTTTTACCGATAATCAATCC
>BTTC01000126.1:0-5856 GCA_036244935.1 bacterium
TGAAGCAAACGGCGAGGATGTGAATCATCAGATGCGTTTTGGGTGATTTACCTGCGCCGGTGTGCAGCGCGCTGTACGATATGATTCCGAAAGCCACCCCCTCCGTAATCGAAAACGTGAACGGCATAGCCGCAATGGTAAGGAAAGCAGGTATCGCCTCGGCGGGCTTATCCCATTCCACCTTTGCGGCAAGCGGCATCATAAACGAACCCACAACGATAAGCGCGGGCGCAATAACAGGGTAAAGCCACACCCCCTTTTCTATCTCGTATCCACCGCCTACCATCATGGCAAGCGGATACAGAAAAAGCGCAAGCAGGAACATGAGTCCGGTAATAACGGATGTAAGACCCGTCCTGCCTCCTTCCGCGACTCCCGAAGCGCTTTCGATGTAACTTGTAACCGTGGCGGTTCCAAGCAGCGAACCGGCGACGCTGGCCAGGCCGTCGGAAAGCAGAGCTTCACGCGCGTTCGGCAGCCGGCCGTTCTTCATCAGACCCGCTCCCGAACAGACGGCGGTCAACGTGCCGATAGTATCGAACAGGTCCAGTATGAAAAATATGAAAACAACCACTACCACCTGCGATGTAAAAAGCGCTCCGCGTATATCCAGCGCCAGCAGAGTCGGCTTTATGGATGCCGGTTTTCCAAAAAAACCGTGCCACTGGACGAATCCGGCAATAAGCGATAAAACGGCGGCAAAACCTATACCCAGTAAAATGGCGCCGCGCACCTTGGATATGCTCAAAAGCGCGATGAGCAAAACTGAAACCATAACGATGGCGGCGGGCCCTTTGGTGAACGAACCGAGCTGTACAAAAGTATCTGGATTGGACACAACCACGCCGCCCCATTTGAGTCCTATGAAGGAAATAAAAAGGCCTATGCCCGCGCCTATAGAAAACTTCAGCGACTCGGGCATCATCTGTACAACACGGTCGCGCATCCCGAAAAGAGACAAAGCGGTAAAAAGGCAGCCGGATATGAAAACCGCTCCCAGCCCGGCCTGCCATGTAAAACCGTATCCGCCGACCGCCGTCGCGCCGCATACGGTAAACACATAGAAGAAATTGTGGCCCATAGCTGGCGCCTGCGCCACCGGCAGGTTAGCCAAAAGACCCATCAGAATGCATCCAAACGCCGCAGAGAGGCAGGTCGCAGTCATTACCGACCCGAAATCAAGTCCTGCTATGGACAGCACCGCGGGCTGGACGAAAATCACATAGGACATGGTAGAAAACGTGGTAAGACCGGCAAGCGCTTCAGTCGAAAAATCCGTCCCCCGCCGCTTAAGGCCGAAGTAGCGTTCGATCAACCATGCCTCCCCGCCCCTTTAAAAAACGACGTCTCAATGCGATTCAATTTTCGCTATTGTTTCGGTATCTAGTGCCTAAAAGATTCCATCTGGAATTAACTTTTTTTTATTAGTCTGGCAAATACATTAAAAGCGCTTACAAAACAGATACATAGGGTCTGTTTCTATATTTCCCCTCAATTTTTGTCCCTTTATTTCCACCTTCATTTGAGAGATAATGAAGCCAGAAGAAGAGATTAGATTAAGCTGCTTTGGGAACCATTCAGCCCCTCAACCCGGGCCAATGACGTCGGCAAACCGCGCCGGCATTGTGAGATCTTAACCTCCTCGCCCCAAAGCAGCTTTTCTTTTAATCTTTCCTTAAGTTGCCCTTAATAATCCGGTTCATTGCCTGGTTTCCATTTGATACTGCACCCCATGCTGGGTTTTTGTTCTTGCGGCGGCTCCCGCCGTTCCAGCACCGCGTCCATGGCTTGCCGAAGGTCTGTTCCGATAACGGATACGCCGTTTCCGGGTCGGCTCCCATCCATCTGGCCGCGATATACAAGATTGCGGTTTTTATTGAAGAGATAGAAATCCGGCGTGCAGGCGGCGCGATACGCCTTCGCCACATCCTGTTTTTCGTCGTAGAGGTACGGGAAGCCGTAACCGGCCCTTTTTACCTCTTCCTTCATTTTTACGGGGCTGTCTTCGAAATAGTTTTCCGCATCGTTGGAGTTGATGCCCACCACGGCTATTCCCTTTTGCAGATATTCGCGGGTAAGGTCGGCAAACCCGCTGCGAATGTGCTTCACGTATGGACAGTGATTGCATATGAAGGCCACCAAAAGAGCCGGCGCATCCTTGAAATCGCTTAACGATACCGTTTTGCCGTCCGTATCGGGCAGGCTGAAGTCCGGCGCGGCGGTTCCCAACTGCAGCATGGTAGAAGCCGTCAGCGCCAACTTGTCTCTCCTTATATTTACAACTTGTCTTTAATACTAAAACTACGAAACAGGAACGGCGTCTGCCCTTTTAACCTGATTTTCCGTATTTTTCAAATATTCAAGATACGATTGTTTTTCTGCAATCCACCTGTTTACCAGATACCTGCCGCCCATCCTGTACTTGGAACGCCATCTTTTCCGCAGGCTGAATTTCAACACGTTTTTCATGGAATAAAAGCGTTTCATCCCTTCCATGATCCCCAACTGGAGTTCATAAGGGGTCATTCTGTTAGGCTGTATAACGACATGCAATCCGTCGTAAAGCTCCCATTTACGGTGCAGCACCCGGTTGGCGCGAGTCATCTCGTCGTGCACGGCGGTTCCGGGAAACGGCGTAAGGGCGCATAGCTGGATGGTATCGAGCCCGGTTTTCAGGGAGAAATCCACGCTGCTTTTAATAGTTCCCACGGTGTCGTTCTCGCCTCCCAAAACAAACATCCCGTGCAGGCCGATGTTATATTTTCTGAAAACCTTTATGGCGCTGATGATCTGTTCCAGCGTCTGCCCCTTGTGATACTGTTTGAGCG
Source organism: bacterium (assembly GCA_036244935.1). GTDB lineage: Bacteria > Nitrospinota_A > UBA7883 > JACRGQ01 > JACRGQ01 > BTTC01. The sequence goes on from BTTC01000126.1 coordinate 2,829, forward strand.
TTGCCGGGTCGACGGATTCGAGTCCCACGTAAGCGATCCTGCAGTTTGTTTTACGCATGAGGCCAAGAAGTTCTTCGTCGCGCGCGGCGTTTATCCGTATCTGGCACGAATACGCCATAGGCACCGTCTTGCTTTCGATCATCATTCGCAGCAGTTCCTTGGTTTTTTTCGGGTTTGCGGCAAAGTTGTCGTCGATAAAACTGATGGTTCTTTCCGTGAACGGCTCCAGGTCTCTGATAACCTGCTCGTTTGTTCTGTGCCTGTACTTCCTGCCGAACATGGTGGTTACGCTGCAGAAATTACAATCGTAAGGGCAGCCGCGCGAGAACATGATCTGCGCGGGATATTCCTGCGGGCCTGCAAACCCTTTGCATATAGAGAAATCCGTATCCGGCAGCGTCGTCAGATCGACTTTTTCTATGGTGGACGTATTATGAACGGCGCCGCCGTTTTTAATGTACGATATGCTCGGAACGTCCGCGACGTCGCGGCCGTTGTTCAGCTTGTCCAGAAGTTTCATGAACACGATTTCCCCTTCGCCCCGCACAACGTAGTCACAACACGTTAGGGCTTCTTCCGCCTCTGCGCTGACGTGCGGCCCGCCCATCACCACTGTCATGCCCCGTTCTTTAAGCGCTCTGCCGATGCGGAACGCCTCAGGTACGGTGGAAGTGATTGACGAAATGCCGACCAGATCGAATTCCATCAGGTAATTCAGATCCAGCGGCTTTTGCTCCTGCAAAAAGAGTTCGACGCTGTATCCCGCCTGTTTAAGTACGCCGCTGATCATCGGTAATCCCAGCCTGGGCAGGTATCTCCTGCTGAAGATATGCGTCTTTACCGCTTTTGTTTCCACCAGCGCTATTTTTTTTATTCTCATCACTGTCCCCGGCAATTGTTTATCTGTTCAGCTCCGTGGTTTTTGTCCGGCTTGCTAAACCGCATTTGTTTACAACCCGTGTAATTGTATATCCAAACAGCGTTCATATGGTTAAAAAGGTGAGCATAAAGCAAAAAAAGGGAAACGGCGGATTTACCGGGCTTTCACCGTTTCCAGAAGTTTTTCGCTGATTAAATTCGCCGCCATTATGGAACCTTGATCGTTCATATGAATGAGATCGTATATATGATTTTTATCTCGCGGGATGTTTTTATCCAGATCCACCAAAATCACATTGTTTTCTTTTGCGACGCGCCTGATAACGTTGTTCATCGCTTCATAAATTTCCTGATATGTCTTGTAATCGATTTTATAGTCATCATACAACGTAGCGGTTAACCTCTTCACAAGGGGATCGGGATTTTCTTTTAATCTATTTTCCTGAGTCATTATAACGGGTATGATTTTTCTAGCCTTGCAGATACCTATGAACGTCTCCAAACTCATCGCAAATTCTTCAAGGATTTTTTCTTTGTCAAATTGAATAATTTGCCCTCTTCGCCTTGCCCATACATCTTCGATCTTGTTACCGATTTTCAATACGTCCTTTACGTATCCCAGGGTGTTAACAGGAACAAAGGTTTCAGTGATGTATTTTTTCAAAAAGGCGGCGGGGTTGTTGAGTATATACTTTTTCCAACCTATGAACGCGGCTTCCCCGTAAATGCCGGGAATTATCATAGAATACCCGGGGTTGTCATTCCAATATGAACCTTCCAGCAGCAAAATGTTTAAATCGTTTATGGCGAACATGAAAACCACAACGCCGGGCTTGAGAGGAATGATTTTATTCAGCAGCACGTCAATCGCCTGCATACTGTGACTGCCGCTTACCGCGGCGTTGTAGGAGTTAATTTTGTCCCCCGTTTTCTTTTCCAGTATACGTCCTGCCAAATGGGGAAAACGGTTCTGCTCTTCAACAAAATGACATACCGTTGTTGAACCGCCTAAAAAGACAATCGTAAAATCAGGATGCCGGTGTATGCGCGAGGGAATTATAAACCCGTCCTCATCCGTTCGGGAACGAAATCTTTTCTTTTCAAGACCGTCGGCTTCGCTCAACTGCTTGTCGGTAGGAATAGCATAGCCGGTAATCAGAGGGTTATGCTCAATGAGTCTTATGTATCTGGGTTGGTTTACAAAAGTCAGCCCCTTTCTGACTTCCAACAGGTTCTCAAAAAGAAATATCGTAATTGGAATCAGCATGATGAACAAAACAAAAAGGAGGGTTTTTACGGGATTTCTTTCAAATACATTTTTCTTTTCCATCTACGATAACGCTCCGCCGTACTTTTTAACCAGTTTCAAATCTCTTTTCCCATCGCATTCTAATCGAATCTCTCTAAAGATGACAAGCGTCTAAGCAGCTCCGGTATCGTATCAGTCGAGTTCAAAATTATCCTTGTAGCTCAGCTTTAGTGAAGCATCCTGGTCTTCCTTTCTCAGATAGCAGTTTCCCACGGCAAGCACATCGATTTCCGACCCCATAAAACAGCGGAAGGCGTCTTCCGGGTCGCATACGATTGGTTCTCCCCGCACGTTATAGCTGGTATTAACGATCACGGGACAGCCTGTAATTTCGTAAAAACGGCTGATGAGCGCATGATAGCGCGGGTTGGTTTCCTTATGCACCGTCTGTACGCGCGCGGAATAGTCTATATGGGTTACCGCCGGTATGTCCGAGCGGGGGGTATTCAGCTTGGCGATGCCGAACAAAGCCTTCTGTTCCGCCGTCATCTCCTTGCGGCGGCGCTTTACAACGTCCGCCACCAGCAGCATGTAGGGGCTGTCGTAATCCAGATCGAACCACTGCGTAACCTCCTCGTGGAGTATCGAAGGGGCGAACGGGCGGAACGATTCACGGTACTTGACCTTCAGGTTCAACACCGACTGCATTTGCGGCGAGCGGGCGTCACCCAATATAGAGCGCCCCCCAAGCGCGCGCGGGCCGAACTCCATCCTGCCCTGAAACCCGCCGAGCGCCTTTCCATCGGCCAGCCCCCCGGCGCATTGATCCAGCAAGTCTGAATCGTCCAGTACCGTAAAACGCGCCCCGGACCTCTTCAGTTTTTCCTCTGCCCTCTGCTG
>BTTC01000127.1:0-5818 GCA_036244935.1 bacterium
ATCGCGCATCGGGGGAATGGACGGCGGCGTGGGGCTGCCTTTGGGGGCGCGGTACGGATCGGCGAAATGCTGGCCCGGCGTGAACATAAAAGATTTTATAAATCTAGCGAGCCGCAGGAGCGGGCGGTCTGTTATCCTTTTTGGTACCGCCGATGAAAGCGGGCTGGCGGCGGAACTTGAAAAATCAAGCGGCAATGTTGTAATAAACCTTGCTGGCAAAACTTCAATAGGCGAAATGGCGGCGGCAATGAACAGGTGCGACTGGATTGTGGCAAACGACTCCGGCCCTTTGCACGTTGCGGCGGCGCTCGGAAAGAAATGCGTGGCGATTTTCGGCCCCACCGATCCAGAACAGACCGCCCCCCTTTCCGACCAACTGCGTATAGTAAATGACAATGCGGATTGCGCGCCCTGTTTTAAGCGTAATTGCCCGAAAGACCATCGATGCATGGAGAATATAAGTGCGCGAAAAATTTTTGAGATTATCGAAAGTGAAATATAGAAAAAAGATTTTGGTTATGCTGCTCACGGCGCTTACGGCTGTTTTTGCGGCAGACTCAACAGCGCAGGATTACGGCACAACCGTGGACGGTTATCTGGAATTTTCGTTATTCGACGACCGCGGCGTGGGCTGGACGGGTTCGGAAACAAGCTTCAACACCCGCGTAAAACTCGACATTACCCGTGCGGTTTACGACGACATCCTGCTTAGACTGAAGGGAGAATGGATACCGACCATAAGCGAATACGGACGCGCGTACGGGCGGATGAAGCAGCGCGAAGGCAGCCCCGAAGACGTATACGCGCAGTTTACCGGTATGATAGGACGCAGCTCCGAGCTGCGTATCGGTATCGTAAAGGTTCCATTCGGGCATTTCGACACGATGGCGCTGGATGAGCGAAACCGCGCCATAACTTTTAACCGAACCCGTGAATGGGACACGGGCATCAGGCTTGACTCGAGGTTTTCCTTTATGGATTTTTCGTTTGCCATGATAAACGGTGACGGACGTGAAGGGATAGATACCAACAGCTCCAAATCCGTTGCGGCCAGGGTGGTGTTTCCGGCGGGTGATGAAAAAAACATCTACCCCGAAACGCAGGAGATCACGCGCTACCCTAACCCTAGGCTGGTGAATCCATACGGCGGTTTTGCGTGGCGCATCGGCGCAAGCGGTTACATTGGACAACGCTATACGACCCCGGTAAAAATAAGAAACACGCATTACGGAGCCGACATGATTGTAAGTTATTCCGTTTTTTCGCTGAAGATGCAGTACACCCTCATGGAAGGAGGCTTCACGGACCCGGTATCCGCGCTGAACGAAAGCCTGAGCGCGTATGAATACTCCGCCGCCGTGACAACCGACATCGACACGTTCCGCAGGGGTTATTCTTTTTTTGCCGAGCTGGCGGCGGGTATAACGGAAAAGTTCATGCTGACGATAATGGCGGAACAGTACGACCCTGATTCGCAATCGAACGCCACTGTTAAACAGGAAACGAAAACCCGCGTTGTAATCGGTTTGAAATACGATTTCAGGCCCAGGGTAACCGGCTCCATATTTCATACCATTAACGAAGATCCCGCCTTCGGCAAAACCGGAGACATCACGCAAGGCGACAGTTGGAAAGGTGACGATGTAACGATGGCGGGTATTGCATTGCAGTTTTGATTATGGTTTTATAAATGCTGCTAAGGGGAAGTGGGACGGGAACGCGGTGGATACGGTTATCCTCCACATCAGTGTGTACCCCTCAAAAGGTTTAGTGAAGGATGCAGGAGAATTATTTAATGAAAAAGATTGTAGCGATAGTCAAACCGCACAAACTGGACGAGGTAAAAGAAAGACTGAACCAGCTTGGGGTTACAGGCATGACGGTATCCGAGGTGAAGGGGTTCGGCCGCCAACGCGGTCACAAGGAAATATACCGAGGCGCCGAATATCACATAGATTTTATTCCTAAATTGAAAATTGAAATAATACTCGACCAGGAAAAGGTTGAATCCGTCATAGAAGGGATCGTTGAATCCGCCCGCACCGGATCCATAGGAGACGGCAAGGTTTTCGTTTATCCGGTTGAGGAAGTTGTACGCATCCGAACGGGGGAGAGAGGAAAAGAGGCGATCTGAAGTGCCGTCAAAACTGGGTACCACCGTTACAAAGCAGATAATGGAGGAGCAGCGGAGGCATCCTTACGCCACAGGCGACTTCTCGTCTATGCTTTACGAGCTGGTAGTGGCGCTCAAGGTCATATCATCAGAGGTAAACAAGGCCGGGCTTATGGGCGTGCTTGGCCGCGCGGGTGCAAGGAACATACAGGATGAAGAGCAGATGAAGCTGGATATCTTTTCTAACATCGTCATCGTACAAAAGATGGACCACACCGGTTATCTTTGCGGAATGGCGTCGGAAGAGATGGAGGACATTCTTGAAATCCCCGACAAGCATCCGCAGGGTGGTAAATACGTCCTTATATTCGACCCGCTTGACGGATCGTCAAACATCGATGCGAACGTAAGTATCGGTACCATTTTCGGAATTTACAGAAAAGTTTCCAACGCGCCCAAGTGCGCCATAGAGGATTTTTTACAGCCCGGCCATAAACTTGTGGCCGCCGGATATGCCATCTATGGATCGTCCACCATGCTTGTATACTCAACAGGCCGTCTGGTATGCGGGTTCACGCTCGATCCGAGCGTCGGCGAATTCATACTTTCCCACCCCGAAATCGTCACTCCCAAACAGGGAAAAATCTATAGCGTAAACGAGGGGAACATGAGCTATTGGGACAAAAAGACAACGGCCATGGTGAATTATTTCAAAGAGAATGATAAATCGACCGGAAGGCCGTATTCAAGCAGGTATATCGGATCGCTTGTGGCCGACTTTCACCGCAACCTGCTATACGGCGGACTTTTCATGTATCCGGCTTACAGTAAAGACCCGTCAAAACCGGCGGAGGGCAAGCTGCGTCTTTTGTACGAAGCGGCTCCGCTTGCCTTCATAGCGGAAGCCGCTGGCGGCGCGGCAACTGACGGCAGGCAGAGGATACTCGATATCGTCCCCGATAAACTGCATCAGCGGGTACCCCTGTATCTTGGCAGCAAGGATGACGTGGAGACCGCTACGCGCCTGCTTCAGTAGCAGCTTTTATAAACACTGCCGGCGCAGATACGGTAAACCAGGCCCTTTGAACCGCGACAGGCTCAGCCCTTCGATAAACTCAGGGTGACAAGACTTGTCATGGTGAGCTGTCATCCTGAGCATGTCGAAGGATCGAACCATGATGATCGGTTTGTCAACTTAACTTTAACTCTACCTATGACGTCCATCTGGTATTAACCAATATCACCTTCATTGCGCCCGGTTTGGCCGCGGCCTCGAAAGCCTCCATGCTGCGCTCTATAGGGAAGGTTTTGTCGATCAGAAATTTTACGTTCACCGCGCCGTCTTCCAAAAGCATCAGTCCGTGTTCGAAAGAGCCGCACCTTGAACCCACAAGAGATATTTCGTCTATCACAATCCGGTTCAAGTCCACCTGCGCCGGTTTTGCAACCGTTGTTTTGATAACGGTATAACCGCGCGGACGGGTACGGGATATGGCCTGTTTTATTCCCTCACTACTCCCGGTCGCATCCACAACGACATCGTAGAGCTTTCCACTACGCGGCATCTCGCCGTGATGGAAAGCGGCGATACCCATTGTTTCCACAAGCGAAAGTTTTTGGGAGTGCCTGCCGCAAAGCGTTACGTCGGCCTTAAGCAATGCCGCCACCTGCGCGATCAAAAGCCCCAGCTTGCCGTCACCCATAACCAGCACTGAATTGCCGCGCAGTACCACCTGTTCAGAAACGCGGAATGCCGCGGAAAGCGGCTCCACGAACAGCGCCTCTTCGTCGTTGACCGAGTCTGGAACGTGGTGAAGATTTTCTGCGGGCAGCGTTAAGTACTCGGCAAAAACTCCATCGCGCTTGAGTATGCCGAGTACGGTGCGGGACGGACAGTGGTTTTTGTCTCCCTTCATGCACTCGGCGCATACGCCGCAGCCGCAGTTGATCTCACCTACGACGCGGGAGCCGATCCAGTTATTATCCGTGGCATCTTCCACCACCCCGACGAATTCGTGGCCCGGTATGCCGCAAAATTCCATGTATCCACGGGCGATCTCCAGATCGGTTCGGCAGATACCCGATTTAAGTACCTTTATAAGGGCCTCGCCTTGCGCCGGAACGGGTTTCACCATGTCGGCGCGGTACTCCAGCCGTTTTGTACCGCTGTCGTAATGGACGGCTTTCATATCGAGTAAGGTTTGAATCTGTTGTAAGCAACGTCCAGCTTCGCGGCGTCGTACGAGTCCGGCGTTCCGATGTCCGCCCAGTAGCCGTAGTGGTCGTACGCAAAGATGTCCGCGCCGGATTCAATCAGCGCCGGATATGTTTCTTCCGAAATCCCCACCGGCCTGCCCGCCGGTATATGTTTAAAAATTTCCGGCGAAAATATATGAACGCCGGTAAACATCTTCAAGGAATCGGAAACTTTTGACGCATCGTATTCCGGGGAGCGCGATGCAAGGAAACGCACCAGCCGTTCGTCCCTGTCCTGTTTTAAAGTTCCGATTCTGGCTGGGTCGGGGTTTTCACGGACCACGAGCGTGGCCAGCGCGTTTTTTTTTCTGTGGAACCGTATGGCCGCGCACAGATCAAGATTCGTAAGTATATCGGAGTTGATAACCGCGAACTCCGATCCATCCAGAAAAGGCTGCGCGCCTTTTATTCCTCCCGCCGTTCCCATCAACGTTTTTTCTTCGATCAGATGTATATTCACGCTTCCCACCGGGATCGAATCCAGTTCATCTTTAATCATGTGCCCAAGATGATAAATGTTGATGGCGATCTCTTTTACGCCGTGACGCTGAAAAAATCCGATGGAGTTTTTAATCATGTTCGTCTTTCCGATGGAAAACAGCGGCTTGGGGATTTTGTCGGTTTCCGGCCTTAGCCTTACGCCGTAACCCGCGGCGAGAATCATACCTTTCATATCATGTAATTTCCCTAATCAGGACGTTGGAATGATTTTGTGAAGTATACCCGTTACGTATTTTAATCCGCGTATTATAAAGGAGTTTGAACTATAAAAAGTAAGATAAATAACAGATTTGAGGATTTGCCGCCCGGAATATGAACGCTTGACCTGGAGATGCCCCTTAAAAAAACAAAAGCGCGGGGCCTTTTATATAACCCCGCGCCTTTTAATAGCTGCGTAGCGATAGAGCTTGTAACTACTGCAATCCACCACTGGCGGAATTCCATGTGTAAACAACGCTTCCAGCCGCGTGAGATGAAGTTGCAATCCACGACCCTACAGCCAGGGTACCTGGTGTGACAACCGTGCTGCCGCTGGGCCTGAATCCGTAACCCGTAAGAATAGCCGTAGTGGCGGCTACGTATGTATTGAAGTCTACGAAATAGGCTTCCATCGACACCGCGAAGTTCCTGAGGTCGGACTCCGCCATGCTGTTATTCGCCCTCGTTTTATAAGCGGCGAACTGCGGAATAGCGATAGCCACCAAAATGCCGATGATCGCAACAACTACCAAAAGCTCAATGAGTGTAAAACCCTTTTCACCCTTTAACGATTTTTTCATTTTTTCCAGTATCATTATCTCTCACCTCCTTCCAACAAGATTTTTATTCGATCATTTTTACGTTTCGTCATTTGCCCTCGTATAGTGGCAAGATCGGTGCCGCTCTTTATCACTCACGATTTCCCCCGTTCAATCAATCCAATCAGCTACCGCTCCTATTACGTTAACC
>BTTC01000128.1:0-5762 GCA_036244935.1 bacterium
ACCCTGCCGCTTACGCAATTGCCGCGCGCCATTGCGGCGAGGGATACGCGCGGATTCATAAAACTTATCCGCGAGGTAAGAACACAAAAACTGCTCGGCGCAAGAATAGTAGCCGCCGAGGGTTCGGAGTTGCTGATGGAAGTAACGCTTGCAATCAAACAGGGCATAACAACAATCGAGCTGGCTAAAAGCTTCCACCCATACCTCACGCTTTCGGAGGGCGTGAAACTGGCCGCCATCGGTTTCGGCAAAGATATTAAAAAGCTTAGTTGCTGCGCAACTTGAGCGTAGAAAAGGAGATTACAAATGGATACTACATCGAAAGATACCGAAGGCAAGGTCACCAAGGTTACGGTGATCGGCTCCATTTTCGCCGGGGGACTGGCCGCGGCGTGCTGTTTGGGGCCCGTGCTTTTCGCGTTGCTGGGAATAGGCGGGATAGGACTGATAGCGAACATAGCGCAATACCGCACGCCTCTTATGGCGCTTTCATTCCTTTTGTTGGCCACTGCTTTCTACTTCGCCTATCGCAAACCGGAGGAATGCGGCGCGGAATGCCCGCCATCGGCTGGCAATAGGCTGAACAAGATCATTGTATGGGTGGCGGCTGTGCTCTTGCTTGTTTTTATAGGTTTGCCGTATTTTGCCGGCGGGGGTTTGACCAAAGATAGTTCTTCCGGTCTTTCAACCAAGGCGGATACGACCATGGGTTTTGCCGCCGCCTCCAATGATAAACATAAAGCTCCGGAAACCATTCCCCTAGCCGTGAATGGAATGACATGCACCTCCTGCGAGCGTCCGATAAGGAATGCGCTTAAAAAACTCCCCGGCGTCTCCGGCGTAAAAGTTAGCTATAAAACGGGCGAGGCCGTTGTCGAATACGACCAGGAAAAAGTCACCCCGCAGCAGATGATCGACGCCGTAAAAAAAGCGGGGTACACGGCATCGGTTAAATAGTCAGCTCCAAAAGCGGATTATTAAACGACTACCGGCTTATAGACGATAGTCGTTTACTTTCATCGTAGTAATCTTAAGCCGTTGAATATAACTAATAATGATGCGCCCATATCGGCGGCAATAGCCATCCAGAGAGTGGCCGCTCCAACCAAAGCCAGAATTATGAAAACCAGTTTTAAGCCGAGAGCAAAGATAATATTCTGCTTGACCACCCTTAGCGTCCGTCGGGAATGTTTGATAAGCCAGGGAAGCTTTCTTAAATCATCGGTCATGAGAGCTATGTCGGCGGTTTCGATAGCGGCGTCTGTCCCCATGACTCCCATTGCTATTCCTATGGTTGACGCCGCCATTGCGGGGGCGTCGTTAACCCCATCGCCAACCATTGCTGTTTTTCCAAAACTTTCCGTCAGTCTTGTAAGTTCTTTTACCTTGTCTTCAGGCAGCAGTTCGGATTTATAACTGTCAACATTGATGACGCTTGCCACAGCTTCGGCGGTTCGTTTGTTGTCGCCTGTAAGCATGACTATCTGTGATATGCCAAGGGCTTTGAGAGACTGTACGGCTTCCCTTGCTTCATCACGTACTGTGTCCGCAATGGAAATTAACCCACACACATGTTTTTCGGAAAAGATGCACACAATTGAATGACCCGCATCCTCCAAAGCAACGGCTATTTCATGAGTCTTACCATCTTCTATCCCCTTTTCCTCCATCAAGCGGTGGCTACCAATCCAATAGTCCCTTCCGTCTATTTCCCCAGTTGCCCCCTTGCCCTGCATAACAGTAAAGTTTTCTGCCCGTGTTATGTCGATACCAAGGGATTCAGCCTCGTTTAAAATCGCATGTGCCAATGGATGCGTACTGTGCGCTTCCAGCGCGGCGGCGTATCCAATGAGTTGCTTTTTCGTATGTCCATTAAGAGGGACTACTTCCTGTACGGCGGGTCGGCCGTAGGTTAGCGTACCTGTCTTATCAAGCGCAATGGCGTTTAATTGTGCTGGTATTTCAAGATATGCGCCGCCCTTAATCAGTACGCCGGCTTTGGCGGCCGCGGTCAGCCCTGCAACTATGCTTACAGGTGTGGATATCACAAGGGCGCACGGACACGCGATTACAAGTATTACAAGCGCCTGATAAAACCAATCGCCCCACGCGCCCCCGAATATTAACGGAGGAATAACGGCGATTATTATTGCAAGAATTATCATCGCGGGCGTGTAGTAGCGGGCGAATTTTTCAACCCACTGCTCGCTGGGAGCGCGGTGCGATTGCGCTTCCTCTACCAACTGAATGATCCTGGACAGCGTCGTATCCTTTGCCACCTTTGTCGATTTGAACTCAAACGCGCCAACGCCGTTAATGGTTCCAGCAAACACCTCGTCCCCTGCGGTTTTATTAACAGGAATCGATTCTCCGGTAATCGGGGCCTGATCAACCGAGGTCGAGCCTTTGGTTATGACGCCGTCCAGCGGAATTTTATCGCCCGGGCGGATAACGATAACCGTTCCGACAGGGACTTCGTCTACGCGCCTTTCCACGATGTCGCCGCTTTCCAAAGAGACCACTCTGGCCGTCAGCGGAGATAGACCAACCAGCGCTTTTATGGCCTTACGGGCGCGTTCAACGCTCCATGACTCCAGAAGCAAGGCCAGCGAGAAAAGGAAAGTAACGGCCGCCGCCTCGAACCATTCATCGATTATTATTGCGCCTATAGCGGCAATGGCCATAAGCAGGTTCATGTCTGGCCTTAATTTTCGCGCCGCGTAGACGGCTTTCGGCGCGATGAACCACCCGCCCGTAACGACCGCTGAAAGGTAGAACAGTACGGAAAGCAGAGGAAATTCATGCTCCCCGGTTCCGCTTGCCGCAAGAGCGTCAATAAAACTGTGGTTATATCCGTGGACTGCGAAGCCCATTAAAAAAAACAGACCGCTTGCAGTGCAAGCTCCTGCCCTGCCGTTGCGTTTCCAAAACCCTTCTTCGACGGGGCACGCTTTGCTATCGCAAAATTCCGACCATGGAACGGCTTCCATACCGGTATGGGCAACTGTTTGCCGGATTGATTTTATTGTTACGGTTTCATCAGTTATTGAAACCGTCATCTTCCCTTCAAGAATATTGAAGTAAAGTTTATCTTCACCGCCTACTAACGGGCCTACTTCCTTTTTAAGGAGGACCACTTCGTCGGCGCAATCCATACCGTGGATTTTAAATGAAATCGTTTCGGGCATATCTTCCTCTTTTCAGGATTCAATATATTCTATAAAACATCACAGAACGACCAAAGAGGTGATCGCGTACGAGCGAATTTACGCGTAATTAAAACGTAAACGCTAACCGCAGCAGGCGGCTTCCTTGCTTTTTATTCCCAGAATATCTTCCTTGATAATTATCATGAGGCAACCGGTTCCTTTTTTAACAGAAACGGCTCCGGTTGAGCAGTTAAGCTGGCAGGCCCCGCATTCTATACAGCGTTCTTTGTGCGCTATAGCGGCTTTTTTTCCATTCATTTCGATTACGCCGTGCGGACACGCCCATGCGCACATCCTGCAACCGTTGCATTTTGAGTTTTCTATGCTAACCATTGTTTACGCTCCACCCATGTATATTTTAATCGGTATCAGCAAAATATACAGAATAATTACCACCGGTAGAAATCGCGCCGTTTCTTTTCTTACGCTCGTGTAGTTGCTTACGGCGCTGTTTCCGGTATAGGAAAGACCGATGAAAATTGACGTGGCGAATATAAACACAAGTTGCCACAGCAGGGAGGCCGGGTTTTCGTATGAGAGCAGGGCGGCTATCGGCGAAACGGCGGCGGCGAGTGAAATCCCCTTTACGGCGAAAAATTTTCCCGGCAGGAAGGGGAATAGCAGGGGGTAGGTAAAAGCCAGGGCTGTAGCCATCCAGATTATTGAAGGAGGCAGATAACCGAGAGAGACTACATAGGCGGCCAGAAAATAGTAAAAAAACTGAATCGCCGTAGGCAGCGCCGTAAAAGCCCGCGATTTCAAACCGAAATGCACAACGTCGTCCACGCGGTTATCGAGCTTTCCTTTATCCAGGTATGCGGGAATATCCTTCGCGTATAGCGGCCCGATGACGGGTCTGAAATTGTTTTTGCGTAACTCTTCAATGCGAACCCCGGCAAGTGAAAATTTTGGAAGGATGATTACTGTTTTGCCCTCCGTTTTTGTAAGCCCGAACGGTCTGGCCTTATTGATTATTTCTCCGGTGGAAAACCGTCCTTTGCCTGCCGAGCACCAAACGTTGATTCCCCCCGTATCAATTACCAGCAAGCGAACATTCCTTTTGCCGATCCTTCTGGCCAAAAGAAAAACGGTAAGGAAGTTGTTGGCTGTTACCAGCAAAGGCGCATCGGCATCTTTCTTCCCGATGTAATAAAGTCCCGGCCGCACATGGTACGTGGGCATAAACAAAAATATCCACGATATAAACGCCTTTATATAATCCGTCAAAGTAAATCCTATGCCCAATTGTTTTCTGGCGGTCTCCGGCGATAGATGGACTGCTTTCCGCCTGCATAAATAGTTCCAAAGAAAAGCAAAAGGAAAAAACAGCAGCAACGCCGCAACAAAAACAGGGCGAACCGAAAAAAAGGATATAATCGCTTCCATTATCCGCATAACCTTATTTAATCACCCTATTCTCCAAATTCGATTTCCAATAGCGCCGCCGCCAGAGAACACATGAATGTGGGCATCAATCAGTCCAGGCAACAGGGTTTTCCCTATACCATCTATCTGGACGACATCCTCGGTGGGAGGATTCGTGCCCGTGGGGGCGACGGATGTTATAATACGCCCTGTTGTGAGTACATCTTGATGACGCAACATAATTCTGCCATCGAAAACAGAGACATTGCGAAAGAGGATGTTGTTTGGCGGGTTAGGGACTTTTGAAACCGAGGCCATTTCCATTTTACTGCAACTTGCCGGCAGAAGTAAGCTTACGAACAATATGTATTTCATCGGATTCCTCCATTAGTGAAATTTCAATAGTAGCTAACAATCCATTTATAAACCGTATCTCGCTTAATCCGAAAGTCTTTTGAGACGGCCTGCAAACATGCTAACATTCTTAACTTCGTGTTCCATGATTTGCGGCATACCGCCGTTACGAATATGCAACGCAAGGACGTAAAAATTGAAATTGCCATGGCCGCAGTGGGACATAAAAGTATCGCAATGTTCAAGAAGGGTTGCCCGGGTAGCTCAGTTGGTAGAGCAGAGGACTGAAAATCCTCGTGTCGGCGGTTCGATTCCGTCCCCGGGCACCATTTTTGCGCTGTCGGTATTCTATTTGCGTAATGAATTCCGTGTAGCGCTGCTGGAAGATGGTGGAGCCTCGGTCGTTCCGATGACATCTTACGGGGAATCCGGGGATTTCGTTTCCGCGTCAAAAAGCGACGGCTTGTTGATTCTGCCGGAAAATCGCAAGGAGTTTTCGATAGGAGAAGCGGTAGAGTTCCACCCGTGGGAGCTTTTTAAAATAAAGGCGGTTTTTGTACACGCGGCAGATTCTTATCGGGGTTTATTTCAGCGGCTCGCGTTTGACTTTGGCAGGCTTCGGTGGGATATTGGAATCAGGGAACTCGTCAGCGAACCCCGTCTTTTATTTCGTCCGAGTGTTGACCTCGCTGGGTGTTGAACCCATTTCCGATTTTTTAGATAGATAGTGCGGCGCTAAAAAACGCAAACGCATCGGAACATTTAGATTAAAATCATTACGTTGTGCGATATATGGATATTAAACTGATTCTTGCGCCGATGGCTGGTTTCAGC
>BTTC01000129.1:0-5683 GCA_036244935.1 bacterium
CAGAGCGTCAACATCCACGCGATAGCCTGAGGTGTTGAACTTAAACGCCTTTTCCACCCTTGCCGGCGTATCTATCAACCCTTCCCTTTGCGGGTCTTCGCCGATATCACGCAGAATTTTAACGATAGCGTCTTTCAAAAACTTGAATATCCTACAACTGGTATTTTTTTCAATTAAACAAGAGATAAAAATCGCGGCCATGCGCCGTAAAAATAAATCGCAATAAGGTTTTTTACAGATATTTCAAGTATTTACGGCAGACTTGAAATATTTGCCGGCTTTAAAACGAACAACGCTTCGCGCCGATATTTCCGCTTCTTCCCCCGTTTTAGGGTTACGTCCGATTCTGGATTTTTTATGTTTCACCTGAAAGCAGCCAAACCGCCTGAAAATAACGCTTTCGCCTCTGCCGAGGGTATCTTTGATGAGAGAGAGTATAGTCTCGACCGCCTCTTCAGCCTCAGGTCTTTGCAACCCGGCCTCCTGCGATACGCGATTGACTATATCACTTTTAGTCATGCCTCTCCTCCAGCCCGTTTCAGTTCAATTATGATGGACACTGCACCTCTAAATATATAACATAATTTAACTTACAGCACAAATTCAAATTTTTCATTATCATTTAATATCATCTTATTTTCCGGCGGGATAAAAATATATCGAATATTACGAGAATCAGGTACAAATTATTTTTACCCATCGTTACGCGCAAAACGACCGGGCAATTTCGCGGGCCTGCCGATCAGTATTCATAATTGATTTTAAAGCGCTTGCCGGGTCTTTAGATACCTGTTCCATTGTTTTTCGAATTATTTTCGGTATGTCCAGATACCGGATGCGGTTTTCCAAAAAGGCGTCAACCGCCACCTCGTTGGCCGAATTCAGGGCGGCCGGCATGGTGCCTCCTTTTGCAATGGCCTCGTAAGCCAGTCCAAGACAGGGGAATTTACCCATATCAGGCCGTAAAAACTCCAGTTTGCCTATTGATACCAGATCGAGGCTTGCCCGTCCTTTCGCCTGCCACCTGTCGGGATACGAAAGGGCGTAAGCGATAGGGACGCGCATATCCGGCAGTCCCAGCTGCGCGATAACCGAAGTATCCACGAACTCCACCATGGAGTGGACGATGCTTTGCGGGTGTATCATAACTTCGATCTTTTCGGCGGGGATATTGAAAAGCCATCGCGCCTCGATAACCTCAAGCCCCTTGTTCATAAGAGTGGAAGAATCGATAGTGATTTTTTTTCCCATTTTCCAGCTCGGATGCCTTAGCGCCTGCGCGAGCGTAACGCGCTTCAGCTGATCTTTTGTTTTGTTAAGGAACGGTCCGCCGGAAGCGGTAAGGACAAGTTTTTTTACGCGCCGCACCGGTTCGCCGTTAAGACACTGCCAAAGAGCCGAATGCTCACTGTCTATCGGAATAACGTCCGACCCGTATTTTTTTTGGGCCGACATCATAAGCCGACCGGCCATGACGAACGGTTCCTTGTTCGCTATTCCTACTCTGATCGATTTTTTAATTGCGCAAAGCGTGGGCAGAAGCCCCGCCGCGCCTACGATGGCCGACACCACCACGTCCGCCTTGAGCGATTCCACCGTTTCCGCCGCCGCGCCCATACCCGCAATAATTCGTATTCCGGCGGGGGCCTCCTTTTTCAGATTTTTATATGCGCCAATATCGGCAACCGATACGATTTTGGGTCTGAACTCTTTTATCTGCGCGGATAGCCTTTTTACGTTTTTGCCGCCCGCCGCAAGCCCAACAACGTCGAACCTCCCGCGGTTGGCGCGGATTACATCCAGGCAGTTTTGCCCTATCGAACCCGTGGAGCCAAGCAGGATTATCCTTCGTTTCAAAACAGGCCGTCCCTTATTGCAAGGAAAATATAAAAAGCGGGCGCCGCAAGCATAAGCGCATCGACGCGGTCCAGCACCCCCCCATGACCCGGCAAAATAGCGCCCGAGTCTTTTTGTCCAAAATACCTTTTAAACATGGATTCGGAAAGGTCGCCCAATGGACCGATCAATCCGCCCGCCAAAGCGGCGGCGATCATTGTGATCCCGAACGCCGGCTTGTAAAAGAAATATACGAAAACAAAGCCGAAAACAAAGCTGAATAAAAATCCGCCAAGAAAACCTTCAACCGTTTTGCCGGGCGATATCGCAGGCGCAAGTTTTCTTCTGCCGAACGCCCTGCCCGCATAATACGCCCCGATGTCGGCACCCCACGTCGCAAAGCAGATAAGCAAAAAGAGTTTTTCTCCATCCGGCAGTTTTCTTATCAGCACGGTGGAGGAAAAACAGACGCCGATATACAAAACGGCCGCAATCGTAAATATAAAACTCTCCGTGCCGTTATCGGGATCGGATACGCACACGGTCAGAATCGAAACAAGGATGACCGCCAGCACAACGTAAACCAGAGGGGCGGAATGAATGAAAACAAGCGGCAGTATAAGCGCCGCGCAAAATCCCTGAACCTTTAATATCTTTATCCCCTTGCCTTTGGCCATGCGCGCGAATTCCAGGAAACTTGCGGCGCAAATGAGTTCGATTAACGCGACGAATATATTAAGGGAGCCGTACCATACCGTAAGGAAAAACGCAGGCGCCAAAACCGCCGCTGTTGCGACCCTAACCCAGTTCACGGTTTTTCTTTTTTGCGTGTTTTCGCCCGTTTGGATTTTCCCTGTCCAATTCCCATTGCAAAGGATTATTGCGAATGTAACCCCGAATTCGGTTTAAGGCGTTTTCGTTTCTGACGATATGTTCGTAATAATCACGCTGCCATAATTTGATGGGAAATGAGAGATGTTGATTTTGTCTTACACCGCGAATATATGCGTTGGTGGTCATTGTTTTGAACCATTGAATCACACGCGGTAGGGGCGAACCCGTGCGTTCGCCCTGTTCGTTATCAGGGCAGACGCGTGGGTCTGCCCCTACAAGTTCGCCCTGGTCTGTCCCGACGTTTTGTATGATGGCGTGGATATGATTCGGCATGACAACGTGTTCGTCGCATTTGATATCGGGAAATTTATTCGGTAATTTCAAATACCACGTTTTGACCATTCGTCCCATACCATTCAACACCACATCTTCGTTCACCATTTCCCCAAACAGGCATTCCCTGCCTCTTGTGCAAATGGTTACGAGATACGCCCCCGCACAGGAATAATCGTATCCCTTGAGGCGGATAGACCGGCGATGATGAACGCCGGGGTTGTATTTCATACACCGCCCGCCGTTACGCGGAGTTCGCCGGAAAGGAGTTTTGGTAATAGCGCAAACCCTTGCAAAGATATTTCCTTGTGCTTTTGTGCTTATAAAGCTGTCTGTCCGGCCTTCATGGAGCGGCGGCTGCGCGGTTGCGTTCCCTCATCCGGACCGGGAACCTGGTCACCCGAAAGGCCGAACCTCCGCTCCCTCGACTGGTAGTCCTTAATGGCCATAAGGAAGTCCATGTTGGAAAAATCCGGCCACAGCGCATCGCAGAAGTAGAGTTCGGCATATGCGATCTCCCAAAGCAGGAAGTTGCTTATACGCAATTCGCCGCTGGTGCGTATCAAAAGGTCAAGTTCCGGCAGGCCTGCGGTGGTCAGATGCTTTTCAAGAATTTCTTCCGTAATCTCTTCGGGGGAAATCTTGCCGTCACGCGCCTTCACGGCGATGGAACGGACGGCGTCCACTATCTCGTTTCTGGAGCCGTAGCTCAGCGCAAGCGTAAGTATGGTGCCGTCGTTGTTTTTCGTCGATTCCTTCACCTTGTCGATGCACTCAAGCGCCTCGGACGGAAGGTCTCCCAGATGGCCTATCGTGTTGAACCTGATGTTGTTTTTAACCATACGCATCATTTCCCCTAAAAGGAATTCCTTGAGTATGCCCATCAGCGCCTTTATCTCTTTTCTGGGACGTTTCCAGTTCTCCGTGGAAAAGGAATAAAGCGTAAGGGCCTTCAGGTTTATTTCCGTTGCGAGGGTAACGATACGGTCAACCGTTTTCACTCCGGCCCGATGACCCAGAATGCGGGGCAGCATCCTCTTGGCGGCCCACCTGCCGTTGCCGTCCATTATGATCGCCACGTGGCGCGGAAGCCTTTCAGAATCGATCTGTTCAAACAGCTCGCGTTCATTCCTTTTCAAGGTCAGCTCTCCAGTATTTCCTTTTCCTTGTCTGATATTGCGGAATCCACTTTCGCCGCAAAGTCATTCGTAAGTTTTTGAATCCGGGATTCGAGCTTACGCTCTTCGTCTTCGGACATCTCTTTTGCCTTCAGCAGCTTTTTGGCATGATCCATACCATCGCGCCTGATGTTGCGAATCGCCACCTTGTTGTCTTCACCAAGTTTTTTGACCATTTTAACGATCTCTTTCCGCCTTTCCCCGCTAAGCGGAGGCATCGCAAGCCGGATTATCTTGCCGTCGTTGGCGGGCGTGATGCCGATGTCCGAAGCCTGGATCGCTTTTTCTATCAGCGGCAGCGTGGCCGCGTCCCACGGTTGGATGCTTATGGACCTGTTGTCGGGAACGGTTATGGATGCCACCTGTTTTATCGGCGTGGATGTTCCATAATAATCGACCTTTATGGAATCAAGAATCCCGGCTGACGCGCGGCCCGTGCGTATACCGGCCAATTCGCGCCGCAAAACGCCGATGGTTGTTTCCATCTTGTGCAGGCTTTCTTTTTCGATCCTTTCAGGCATCGGTTACCCGTCCTTTACGATTGTCCCTATTTCCTCGCCGCACAATACCCTTTTGATGTTGCCTGTTTCAAGCATGTTGAACACGATTATCGGTATGGAGTTGTCCATACATAACGATACCGCCGAGGCGTCCATGACTTTTATGCCGTTTTTAAGCACATCCATGAAGCTGAGTTGCTTGTATTTGCTCGCAGACTTGTCGATCATCGGATCGGCTGAATAAATTCCGTCCACCTTGGTGGCTTTAAGCAGCACCTCCGCGTTTATCTCCATCGCCCTAAGCGATGCCGCCGTATCGGTGGTAAAAAAGGGGTTGCCCGTTCCGCCGGAAAAGATAAGTATTCTGCCCTTCTCCATATGGCGCACCGCGCGCCTTCTTACGAAAGGCTCGGCAAGCTGGCTCATCGCTATGGCGGAAAGCATGCGTGTTTCCACGTCGAGCTTTTCGAGGGAGCTTTGAAGCGCAAGGCCGTTGATAACGGTACCCAGCATTCCCATATGGTCGGCGGTCACGCGGTCCAGCCCCGCTTTCGCCGCCTCGGCGCCGCGCATAAGGTTGCCGCCGCCTATTACAACCGCTATCTCCGCACCCATTTCATGAACTTCCTTCAACTGTACGGCTATGTTGTTAATGGCGGGATAATCGAGTCCCTGCTCCTTGTCGCCGGACATGGATTCGCCGGTAATCTTAAGCAGCGCCCTTTTCCATTTGAGTTCGTTCATGGATTCAGTTCACTTCTCCAAGCTGGTAACGTACAAACCTGCGGATAACGATGTTTTCGCCAAATTCGGTTATCTTCGCCTTAAGGAGTTCATCCACCGTTACATCGGAGTCTTTGACGAACTTCTGATTAAGCAGACATCGCTCCTCGTAATACTTTTTAAGACGGCCTTCAACGATTTTGGATATGACATTGTCAGCCTTTCCCGCCAGCTTGGCCTGCTCTGCGAGGATTTTCTTTTCACGCTCGATTTCCCGCT
>BTTC01000130.1:0-5676 GCA_036244935.1 bacterium
CATACAAGGTAGAAAACTTGAAGTTACGCCCGCTCTAAAATCATACGCGCTGGAAAAAGTTTCCGTGCTTAACAAATACCTCGATTTTAACCTGCGCGTACACGTTACGCTTTCGGTGAACAAGTTCAGGCAGCGTGCCGAGGTTTCGGTAAACGGAAAAAATCTACGCATACACGGATTTGAAGAAACGGAAGACATGTACTCGTCGATAGACAAAGTGATGGACAAGATCGTGCGGCAGGTGAAGAAATTCAAGGAAAAAAAGACGGATCACAGCCGACCGAAGGGAACGGAGATATTTGAAAACGTCAGGGAAGAAGGTACGGTAGAAATTATCACAACCACGCTTGCCTCTAAACCGATGTCAACGGACGAGGCCGTCGAGGAGTTAAACAAAAACAACCTGCAATTCATAGCATACAGAAGCTCTCCCGGAGAGAAAATAAAAGTTTTGTACCACCGCTCGGACGGAAATCTTGGTCTTATTGAAACCTGAGACGATTATTATGGGGAAGGTAATATTCCGTCGATGATGTTCTCCAGCCTCCTTTCAAGGGGTACGGTTATCGCCGATCTGAACTCAACCGACAAGAAGGGGGCTATCCGCGAGCTTGTAGAAAAACTTTATGAATGCAAAGCGATCCCCCAAAAGGACACGATTGAAAAAGCGCTGCTGGACCGTGAAAGGCTGGGCAGCACCGGTATCGGCAACCAGGTAGCCATACCGCACGCCAAATGCGATAACATAGGTGACCTTGTGGCGGCGTTCGGAAAATCGGAATCCGGGGTGGAGTTTGACGCTCTGGACAGAAAAAAGGTTCATTACGTCTTCCTGCTTCTGGCTCCAAAAGGTGAAGCCGGTAAACATCTCAAGGCGCTTGCGCGCATATCAAGGCTGGTGCGTATTGACGGTTTCTGTAGTAAACTCAAGAGTCTTTCCACCGAAGAAGATATACTGGAAGCTCTCAACCAGGCTGAACAATCTTTATAGTTAATACAGGAGATCGATATGATCGGTATCGTAATTTGCGCTCACGGCAGATTGGCCGATGAGATGCTGGCGGCGTTGAACTTTATTACCAGCGGCGCCGGCTCTGTAACCGCCGTCGCTATAGATCATAACATCGAGGTCGCCGAGGCCAGGGGTATCGTAAAGGAAGCCATACGTACGGCCAACGAGGGCAGCGGCGTGCTGGTATTGACCGACCTGTACGGCGGAACGCCTTCCAACATATGCATGTCGTTCCACGACGACTTCAAGATGGAAGTGCTTGCCGGCGTCAACCTCCCCATTTTAATAAAAGCGGTTTCCATGCAGGTAAGCGCAGACCTTGAAACAATGGCAATAAAACTTAAAGAGTACGGAAGGGAAAATATACATCTCGCGTCGGAAATCCTGAAAGGGAGCCATGCAAAAAGCTGAGGTGCAGGTTGCCAATCCGTTGGGAATGCATGCAAGGCTCGCTTTTCATTTCACCAGGCTTTGCGGCGGTTACAAATCGGCAGTACGTATAAGTTACAAGGACAGAAACGGCAGCGGAAAGGAAATAATGGATCTGCTTGCTCTTGGAGCCGGACCAGATTCTTATGTAGTGATAGAAACCGAGGGCGAAGACGAGGCCGCCGCTCTTGAATCTTTAACCCGCTTTTTAGGCGCCGGAGAACGTGCAGGTTAAAAGTTTCCGCCAGAGAGTTTTCAGGGGAATACTAGCATCTCCGGGAATATCCATCGGTAAGGCTTACGTCCTCAACAAGTTCCATATCTGCATAATCAAACACAAAGTTTCAAAAAACGGTGTTGGAATCGAACTGGAGCGGTTCGACAAGGCGCTTGAAACCACAAAAGACGATATGCTCGAAACAACAAAAAACAGCGTCCGCAGTATAGGTGAGAACTTGAGCCTTATCCTGCACCCGCAAATGCAGATTTTACGGGATCCCTCACTGATAAAAAAAACCAAACAAACAATAGAAAAAGAACAGGTAAACGCCGAGTGGGCTTTGCAAAAAACCTACGGCAAGATGGCCGCAAGGTTTGAAAAAATAAAAGACCCCTATTTCAAGGATAGAATGCACGACATTGAAGTCGTCATTAACCGCGTGCTGAACTGCATGGTCGGCACCGAGCAGGAGAGCCTTGCCAACATCAAGGATGCCGTAATCGTCATTGCGCACGACCTTACCCCCTTCGATACCGCGAATATGGCGTCAAGCAGCGTCCTTGGATTCGCAACGGAAGTTGGCGGCAAGGCTTCCCACACGGGGATAATCGCCTCATCGCTGCAGATACCGGCCCTGGTTGGTATCCCCAGGATTACAACCATCGTAAAAACAGGGGATACGGTTATTCTGGATGCCGCTGGCGGCAAGATTATAATCAACCCGACGGAAGAACAGTTCGAGCTTTATAACGTCAAAAGGCGGCAGTTCCTTTACTTCGATAAAGAGTTGGAAAGCAACGCCGACTTTACGGCAAAAACCAGAGACGGCGTTGTAGTAAACTTTAAAGCCAATATCGAATCATCACGCGACATCCAGATGGCGCTAAGCCACGGCGCGGAGGGAATCGGACTTTACCGAACCGAGTTTCTATTCATGAACGCCCAGAAACCACCGGATGAAAATAACCAGTTCGTCGAATACAGGAAGGTTGCGGAGTCGATAGCGCCTTACGATGCCATCGTACGCACGCTGGATACCGACAGCGATAAGATGACGGCGGCATACGACGACGAGCAGGAGCCCAACCCCGCGCTCGGCTTGGGAGGCATACGGTTTTGCCTGAAAAACCCACAGCTTTTCCGCACGCAGTTAAGGGCAATACTAAAGGCGTCGCACTACGGCAAGCTGAAGGTAATGTACCCGATGGTAAGCGGCGTGGAGGAACTCCGCAAGGCCAACCGTTTTTTGGAAAAACAAAAAAGGGAACTTGAAGCCGAAGGCGTATCGTTCGATATGGATATAAAGGTGGGGATGATGGTGGAAACCCCCTCCGCGGCGCTGCTGATCCACCAGTTCGCGCCGCACGTCGATTTCTTTTCGATAGGAACCAACGATCTCATACAGTACCTGCTGGCTATCGACAGGGCCAACGAGAAGGTGGCATACCTGTACCAGCCTCTGCATCCCGCTGTGATACGGCTTTTACACATGATAATACAGGCCGCCAACCAGTACGGGGTTCCCGTAAGCGTATGCGGCAAGATGAGCTCCGACCCTCTATACGCCTATATGTTGATAGGTATGGGTGACATTAAAGACCTCTCCATGAACGCGCATTCCATACCAAAGGTGAAAAAATTCATGCAAAACGTTTCGGTGGCTGAAGCGAAAAAACATATGCAGAAAATACTGGAGCTTAGCAGGACGAGAGACATAAAAAAATATCTGGTCGCAAACGTCTCGCCGCTGCTGATTGAAGGAATGTTCTCCGAAGTTACGATTGAAGAGTACGGCAATAGGCCGTACCAATAACCGCATAGTGCGTATGGCCGCAGGCGGGAAAACGTCGCTGTTCCGCGCCGCCGGAACGATAGGACTCCTCACCCTTTTCAGCCGTATTCTCGGTTTTTTACGCGACATAATAATAGCGAACTACTTCGGCACGCGCGCGGCGGCGGACGCCTTTTTCATGGCCTTCCGTATTCCCAGCCTACTTCGAAGGCTTACCGCCGAAGGCGCGCTTTCAGCGGCCTTCGTGCCTTTGTTCGCCAAAACCCTGCTTAAAGACCGGCGCGAGGCGTTCCGGCTGGCCAACAACCTTATTTTCCACATGACGCTTTTCACAACGCTCATCGTCGTGGCCGGCGTAACCTTCACGCCCTGGCTGCTTAAAATAATTGCGGTCGGTTTTATCGACGATCCCCAAAAATTCCAACTGACGGTAAACCTTACAAGGCTTGTTTTTCCCTACCTTCTTTTTATTTCCCTTGCGGCCATAATAATGGGGATTCTTAACAGCCTGCACCATTTCGCCGCCCCGGCTGCGGCTCCCATTTTGCTCAACGTCTCGTTCATACTTTGCATCATACTGCTAAGAGATTTTTTCGAGCTTCCGGTTTATGCGCTGGCGGCCGGTGTTTTGATAGGCGGTTTTTTACAGCTTGCCGTGCAGATTCCATTCGCCGTAAAAAATGGATTCGTTTTTTCCTTTGTTTTCGATCCGCGTTCCGCGCTGTTAAAAAAGGTGGTTCTTCTTACGCTGCCCGCCACTTTCGGCGTGGCGGTTGCCGAGGTAAACATGTTCGTGGACACAATGCTGGCATCGATGCTGAAGGAAGGCTCGATCTCGTACCTGTACTATGCAAACCGGATGATGCTTTTCCCCATGGGAATTTTCGCCATATCCATAAGCACGGCGCTGCTTCCCGCGCTTTCGTACCATGCGGGGAAAAACGAGCCGCAGAAAATGATAGAAAAACTCTCAGCGTCACTGCGTACCATGATGCTGCTGATAATGCCCTCCATGGTTGGGCTTATCGCGCTGCGCGTACCGATTATAGAAATACTTTTTGAAAGGGGCGCCTTCGACCACTCCTCAACCTTGAACACCGGCTTTGCTCTTGCATGTTACTCTTCGGGACTTTTGGCTTTTTCAGGCGTTAAACTTTTCACCGCCGCATTTTACGCGCTGGGCGATACGAAAACTCCGGTAATACTCGCAACGCTGGCAATGGTTTTGAACATCGTTTTGAATCTCCTGCTTATGGGGCCGCTTGCTCACGGCGGACTTGCGCTCGCCACCTCCATTGCATCGTGGGTGAATATCGCGGGTCTTGCGATAATTTTACGAAAACGGCTGGGAACCATTGACGGCCCGTCTCTTTTGAAATCGTTCACCATAACCGGTACCGCATCGGTCGTAATGGCGGCTTTCATATTTTTCAGTTGGGAGTTTTTTTTCGGCGGCGGTCACTCTCCCGCCGGTCTTATACTCATAATTACTTCGGCTTCGATCTTATACTTTATTCTGTGCTGGATAATGGGATCAAAAGAAATAAAACATTTCGCCGTGTTATTAAAAGAAAAATTTGGGGGGAAAACAAAAGCCTGATGATTAAATGCTTGCCAGCCGGGGCGCCGGAAAGTATGATCTTTTATAACTGGATGGCCCGTAGCAGGCGAACGGGGATTCTGTTAAAGTAACAAGCCATGATTGAACACGAAAAAATAAATTACGTTGAATTTCCGGCTAAAGATATCGAAGCTACCAAATCATTTTTCAGTGAGGTATTCGGATGGTCTTTTGTCGACTACGGCCCTGAATATACAGCTTTCTCAAATGAAGGTATTAACGGTGGATTTTTTAAATCCGATTTAACAGCTTCTACTATAGTTGGAAGTGCTCTTATTGTTTTCTATAGTGAAGAGTTAGAGCAAACGCAATTAAAAATTAAGAATGCAGGTGGCTCAATCATAAAACCCATATTTCCATTCCCAGGTGGCCGTCGTTTTCACTTTGGTGATACTAATGGCAATGAATATGCGGTTTGGTCAGACATACAGGCATAACAAGGCACTTCACTGGACGGCTAGAGTCAGAGGTGGACCCCGGAATTAGGACAGCCTGTTAAGGTGTAATCCGAATTAAAAAGGAGGTCATTTTCATGAGCAAACGAAAGAATTATTCCGGTGCCTTTAAGGCGAAAGTAGCGTTGGAAGCGCTTCGCGGCGACA
>BTTC01000131.1:0-5644 GCA_036244935.1 bacterium
CAGGCCTACCGGCGCAGGCATCGGACTCAACCTGGCAAAGCTGCTTGTGGAACTCCACGGCGGCAAGATATGGGTGGAGAGCGAACTGAACAACGGCAGCAACTTTTCCTTTTGCATACCCAGGGAACTGGTCTGCGATCTGGAAATGCGCAACAGACTTCAACCGCTCTTCGCAAACTGACGGAGTTCCCGCTTTGTTAATTCCTTTGCGTCTAAAAAACGTTTGCCGCTTGTAATACATATGCGTCCAATACGTCTAAAAAACGTTGGCCGCTTGTAATACATACCGGTTGTCTTTAAAGTAACTGCCGATAGTGAAACCGAAAAATTTTTACGATACGGACGTGGTGGTGCTGGGCGGAGGGCCGGGAGGCAGCGCGGCGGCATTGACGGCGGCCAATGCGGGACTTAAGACCGCAATCATAGATCCCTGCGAGCCGGGAGGTACGTGCCTTAACCGCGGGTGCGTACCGGCAAAAACGTGGCTGGCCGTGGAGCATCTTTACAGGCGCAGCAAATGGTCCGAAGCGATAGGCGGCGGCCCGCCGGTCAGGTACGATTACAAAAAAATCAGGGAACACCAGAAAAACGTTATCCGCCTCGGCCAAAAATCCCTTTCATCCGTCTTCAGAAGAAAAGGCATCGAGTGGATTACCGGAACCGCCGCGTTCACATCCGACCGCACCATTGAAATAGACGGAGGCGCGAAAAAAATCAACTTCAAACATGCGGTAATAGCCACAGGATCACAGCCCATAGAGCTATTCGGCGGTATCGAAAATTCCTATAATTCCGATAATATCTTCTCGATTCAGGATTTTCCGTCGTCTATAGTCATCATCGGCGGCGGCGCGTGCGGAGTTGAAATGGCCGCCTTTTTCGGCGGCATGGACTGCCGCGTAACCCTCATAGAAGCGCTGGTGGATATTCTGCCCGCCGAGGACGCGGAAATGCGGTCTGTCGTTAAACGGGAGTTTAAGAAAACAGGCGTAACGATAAAAACCGGCGTAGCTGTACAAAGCGCGATTGGTAAAAACGGCGGATGCGCTGTGGAGGCCGACGACGGCACGGTAACGGCGGGGGACGCTTTGCTTTCGGCAATCGGCAGGATGGCGCAAACGGAACCTCTCCGGCTTGACAAGGCCGGCGTGCGTACCGACGTCAAGGGTTTCATAGAGGTGGACGGCGCCATGGGAACAAGCCGTGAAGGAATTTATGCGGTCGGGGATGTTACGGGGAAATCGCTGCTGGCCTATACCGCGCACCACGAAGGCATCGTTGCGGGACGCAGTATTACGGGCAGATCGGCGGCTATGGATTACCGGTTCGTGCCGTCCATCGTATTCACAAACCCGGAGATAGGATCGGTGGGCAGTACCGAGGAAGAGCTGCGTCAGATGGGCACGCATTACCGCGCAGGACGCTACTACGTCCGCGCTCTCGCACGGGCGCAGGCATCCGGTGAGATAGCAGGGATAATCAAGGTTCTTGTGGGCGAGGATAAATCCATACTGGGCGTTCACATCGCCGCGCCAGGCGCCACCGAATTGATACACGTCGGCGTCGCCGCAATGCGAGCAGGTATGAAGGCGGACGATCTGGCCGATACCGTGTTCGGTCACCCGACTCTATCCGAAGCAATCCCGCTGGCCGCCGCCGACGCTCTGGGAATATCGGTATATTCCTGAACAAAACAAAGAGGCGTTCTTTACAACCGCATGTATAAAAAATCCCCCCCTGGGGGGTAGAAATAGGGGGGGTGGGAGTAATATGTTTGGAGGACCAGACATCGGGAGTTATGGGGGAAAACCCGACCATCTTTATAGTCCCCTAAATTGCGGCAACGTTACTTGCCGCATGTAAATATATCGTTGCAATTAGTATGCCTGAACATTCACAAAGGTTAACCCATTGATATTTTACTACTTTATAAAACAGCGTCAAAATTCACCCGTAATTTTTGTTGGAAACAACTCCAAATTCGGTCAGTAAAATATACATTGCGGTTTCCCAGGTATTTTGTAATTTAAAAAGTACCGCAAAATGCGATATAAAAATAATCTTGTTTCATATTGAGAACTATGCGATAAAAGTAGTCTTTGCTGGTTCAGAATCTGGTATCGATGTTAACTATTTTTTGACCAAATAACTTACTAAAACGAAAGAGGGAAAAATGTCAGTATTAACAGGCAGGCAAGCTCCGGATTTTGAAACGGACGCGGTAATAGACGGGAAGTTTGAAACGATTCGCCTTGCGGATTACAAGGGGAAGTACGTGATCCTTTTTTTCTATCCTTTGGATTTCACGTTCGTATGTCCTACTGAACTACATGCTTTCCAGGATAAGATGGATGAATTCAAAAAGCGCAACGCGGAAGTCATCGGCGTTTCCGTGGATTCAAAGTTCTCACACTTCGCGTGGCTTAATACCCCCAAAAAGGTCGGCGGCATAGAGGGCGTTACATATCCGCTGGTATCCGATCTGAACAAGACCATCTCGGCGGATTACGACGTACTGGTGGAAGGCGCGGGCATTGCGTATCGAGGTCTTTTCCTTATCGACAAAGAGGGTGTTGTACGGCATCAGGTGGTCAACGATCTCCCGCTGGGGCGTAACGTGGACGAAACCCTGAGAATGCTGGAAGCGCTTCAGTTTACCGAAGAACACGGCGAAGTATGTCCCGCCAACTGGAACAAAGGCGATTCCGGCATGAAGGCGGACGACAAGGGCCTTAAGGATTGGTTCAAGGACAAGTAAAGTTTTGCATATAATCCATAGCGCTCTGCCCGGATCATGCTGAAGCCTCTTAAGAGGCTTTACGACTGGGTGCTTCACTGGGCAGGTACGCCTTACGGGACGCCCGCGCTTTCCGCGCTGTCGTTTGCGGAGGCGTCGTTTTTTCCCATACCGCCCGACCCGCTTTTGCTTGCGCTTGCCGTCGGCAAGCCGAATCGCGCGTTTCGTTTCGGATTTTACTGCAGCGTTTTTTCTGTTTTAGGCGGAATAATGGGTTACGCCATAGGACTTTATTTAATGGACTCCGTGGGGTTCAGGATTCTGGAATTTTACGGCGCTATGGATAAATACGAAACAATCCGGGATCTTTATCAAACCCACGATGCCTGGGCCGTAGCCATCGCGGGTTTTACTCCTTTGCCGTACAAGGTTTTCACCATCGCCGCAGGCGCGTTCGACATCAACTTCGTCGTTTTCGTTTTGGCGTCAGCGTTTTCCCGCAGCCTTCGGTTTTTCATAGAAGCGGGTCTGATATGGAAATTCGGCCCCGGCATAAAAAAATTCATCGACCGTTATTTTAATATTCTTGCGGTTGCGTTTGTATTATGCCTTGCCGGCGGTTTCATATTGCTGAAGTTCATCACCTGACAGACTGCCTTTACATACGAATTCAACCTGGGCCGGCAGGTCTCTGCTTATAACTCCGTCACATCGCCGGTCGGCTTTATGAATATCCTTTTATTGGCGTCGATGTTTCTCAGAATTTCATTGACGTTTGCGTAGCCGCTTCCCGAATCGTTATTGCATACCGCCGCAACTAATGAATAAACTCCACGGTCGCCGTTTTGCGCCCACCAGTCTTTAAAATCGCCGGGCTTGAAAAAATCTGCGGGATAAGCCAAAGCCTTTGTACTACTACTATTGTTACTACCCCCGCAAAAAAACCCATCACGAACGCCGCCGGAATTTGTTACCACTGTAAGGCGCGCCGCCGGAAACCGCAGCATAATCGATTTCACACTCAGGTAAGACTGGTAAATCGGCGCCGTAAGCAGCATGAGAACCGAGTTCGCACCATCCGCAATTCCGCCAAGATTTTCGTATAGCCGCTCGGAATACGACTCGGCGATTCCAGGATAATCTATCAGCGAATCGCATGAGTCTCGTATACAACCTTTCATCTCCCCCTTTACGAAAGATGCGCGCACTTCACGCGCCGTTTTACCGTTCCAGATTTCCCCAAAATCGTTTCGCCCAAGATTGCCCAGCAAAACTGAATTGGTGCAGCAAAAATATACGTCCCCGTTCTGGTGTATATACGCCTGTGTCCATGGCAGCGGGCAGACCGACTCCGGCTCGGAAGGCGCGGGCAGCAGCCGGGGCGCGAAGTAGCGTGATTTGTCCTCAATTTCCATTCCTGTTGATGAACATATTTTCCGCAAACGAACGGAGACCCTTTTTATCCTTGCCTTTGTCGATTTATCCGATCCAAACGTTTCGTTTTTTACTTTCGAGTCATGCTCGTTGACGATCCGTTCCGTTTCAGATTCCGAGTTTTCACCGCGAAGGTACTGCCGGACGCGGAAGTAATCGAACATGGGATCAAGCACGTCTTCGAGCTTGGAAAGTATATGCCTTAAGCCGCCGATATTAGAAAATTTTTCAACCAGTCCCGGCATTCCCTCAAGGGTCGAGTTCATAACTACGGAATTCATAATCATGAACGGCTCGTCATTGCGGCTGCGTCCGGCGCGCTTTTTTAAATTGTCCAGGTTCTTGATGTTCGACAGCGCAACGTCCAACAACCGTTTTCCGCGCACCTTCTCGTAAACGGCCGGATTCAGAGTATCAACGGAAAAACAGATAGACTCGAAACGCTTCAGGACAAGGAGCGCTTTTTTTTCGTCGAGTAAAACGCCGTTTGACAGCGTATTAAGTTTTATGCGGGGGTATTTGCTAATTATCCTGTCAAAAATCTCACCTGCGGCTTTGTTGACGTTCCTCGTCATCCAAAGCGGCTCGCCGCCGGAAAAGAGCACCCTCTCCGCTTTTTGCAGAAACGGATCGAGTTTTTCGGGTTCGATGTTTACCGGAATTTTCCGCACCATTCCGTGCCAGCACATGAAGCATTCAAGATTGCATCTGCCCGTTGAGTGGATGGTAAGCTCGGCTGGGCCGTAGTCGGAGGTTACGGTTCGTTTAACCCATTCCCCATACGCCCTGTGTCTGGACACCTGGTGTCTGGACGGCATATTGATGCTCCTCCTTGAAGCGGAATGCGCTATTTATCATAAAAAGGTTTCAAAAAGGCGGACGGAGCCGCTTACGAAATCCGCCGCCGCCAGCAGGTTGCCTTTGCATGCAACCGCCGATATACCCCGGGTTGCGGGAGGTTCAAACGTTTTAACCTCCGTAAACTCCGGATTAACCGAAAACAGCCTGTTGTTTTTAAAATCGGCGGCAAAGCCGTTTCCCTTAAGGTCTATCTCCATCGAGACTATGGTTTCGAACGACGGATGGGAGACCGAAATGGATGCGAGTTCGTTACCGTCATAATCGGTTGTCAGGAACTTCCCGTTTCCGCCGGTGAATATCTTTTTGTCTTTCAGGCAAAACCCCTGCAGATTCTCTATACGTTCAAGCGCTCCATTGTTTTTTTCCAGCCTGCTTTGCAGGTTGCCTTTCAGGTCGTAGATGGAAAATCCCCTCCCGTCCTGAAAACTTACGAAAAGTCTGTCTGGCGGATCAAGCCGCATACGCACAGGCTGCCTGCCTTCGTCGCCGCTCAGCCTGAACCTGTCCAAAAACCCGCCGCCCGCGGAAAACATCGAGACCGAGTTATCGCCCGGCTGCAGTACGAGCAGCGCGCCTTCGGGTGTGGAGACTATGTCGATCGGTTTTTGAAAA
>BTTC01000132.1:0-5635 GCA_036244935.1 bacterium
CCTCTGCGCCCAGATAGGCCTCAGCCGATTCCTTGAGCTTTCGGAGGATCATAGCGGATATCTCGGGGGGGCGGTATTCCTTGCCGTTGCATGTTATCCGCACGTCGCCGTTGGTGCCGGAGACCTTGTACGGTACCATTTTCATCTCTTCCCCAACCTCGGAATACTTGCGGCCCATAAACCTTTTGATGGAATATACGGTATTGTGAGGGTTGGTCACGGCCTGACGCTTTGCGACTTGCCCAACCAGGGTTTTACCGTCTTTCGTGAATGCCACAACCGAAGGGGTGATGCGCGAACCTTCTTCATTTACAATAATTTTCGGCTCTCCGCCCTCCATTACGGCAACCACGGAATTGGTGGTGCCCAAGTCAATACCGATTATCTTTCCCATTTTATCCTCCAGAAGTTAATAAAGAGTTTTTATATTTTCCATCGTCATGCTGTTTCTAATAAGACCTGTTTAACGATCAGTCAAGGCTTTTTATTTATTGATTTCCCCCATTTTGCTGGGACCGACAAAAGCGGGCGCATTGCGGGCATAGCGCCTGTGTGATATATTCCTGTAGCAAGGCATACGTCGAGTTGCAATCCGTTTTTCATCCGTAAACTGGGGTACCTTCAAATGGACGAAAGATACAGAGTACTAGCCCGCATTCCCGAAGGACAAGGCGAATCGCCCGAAGTGGTGATGGTTAAAACCGTAACCAACAAGGTGATGTACTGCCATGATCCCGACATCGATTGGTACAAGGATAACGTACCTTGCCGCCGAACCTGCCCGGCCGGAACGCGGATACCGGAATACATCTCCGCCGCCGCCGGGGGAGATTACTATAAATGCTACGAGATCAACAGGGTTGACAACGTTCTTCCCCACATACTGGGCCGCGTGTGCGCGCACCCGTGCGAGGATGACTGCCGCCACGGTTATGACGGTATGGGCAGTCCCGTATCGATATGCTGGCTCAAACGCTCCGGCGCCGATCACAAGGAGTCCGCGCCTGAGTTGAAAACGGCGTATCCCACAGGAAAAAAAGTGGCGGTTATAGGTTCCGGCCCTGCAGGACTGGCGCTTGCCCAGGATTTTTCGTTATGGGGCCACAGCGTCACGATTTTTGAGGCAATGGAAAAACCGGGCGGTATGATGCGTTACGGTATCCCGCGCTTCCGGCTGCCTGAAGATATCATCGACTACGAAATCGGGCAAATATTAAATCTCGGCGCGCAGCTCAAGTGCGGCGTTAAGGTGGGCGAAGACCCCTTGCTGAACGATCTGGCCCGCGACTTCGACGCGGTGGTAATGGCGGGCGGCTGCGCCTTGCCGACAACGCTGGATATTCCCGGCATAGATGCGGAAGGCGTGGTGTACGGACTCGACTTCATGAATATGGTAAATACCGGCGCGCTTAAAAAAGTTACCGGACACGTTGTGGTTCTGGGAGGCGGCTTTACCGCGATGGACTGCTCGCG
Source organism: bacterium (assembly GCA_036244935.1). Lineage (GTDB taxonomy): Bacteria > Nitrospinota_A > UBA7883 > JACRGQ01 > JACRGQ01 > BTTC01. Next base: position 1,474 of record BTTC01000132.1, read on the forward strand.
CTCCGCTTATCGGCTCGGCGCGGAAGAGGTAACGGTGGTTTACCGTAGAACGCGCAACGAGCTCAAGGTGGATGAACGCGAACTGCGCGAAACGTCCGTGGAGGGAATCAGCTTCCGCTATCTGCTTTCGCCGCACGAAGTAAAGACGAACGGCGGCAGGATTACGGAAGCGCTGTTTCAGAGGAACAGTCTGGGGCCGCCGGGAAGTGACGGCAGGCGTTCCATAAAACCAATGGAGGGAAAGTTTGAAACAATAAAAGCCGACTGGCTTATACCCGCCATAAGCCAGTTCGCGGACATGTCCCCGTTCGGCGGAAAAATTACGGTTAACACCGACGACTATAAAACGCCTATGAACAAGATTTTCGCAACGGGAGATTACGTCACCGGCCCGCAGGACATTATCACCGCGATAGGTCATGCCCACAATACCGCCCGCAAGCTGGATAAATTCCTTATGGGGCACGACAGGTTCGTGGAAAACGTGCATAGACAGGTCTGGGGAAATACCGTGTTTGATTCCTACCAAGGCTGGAAATCGGTTGAGGGCAACATATACGACCTGATCCCGCGCCTGGATATGCCGGCTATCGAGCTTTCGCAGCGGCGCGACCAGATGAAGGAAGCGGACACGGGCTACGACAAAAACCAGACCTACTGGCAGGGTCAGCGGTGCTACCTGTGCAACCACAACATACAGATAGACGGCTCCGCCTGCATACTTTGCTACAACTGCGTGGACGTTTGTCCTTACGGCTGCATCATTATGGCTGGTGAAAAGTGGGTGCGCGTATACAAAAACGGCAGTCCCGAACCTGAAGGTGAAAATTTTACATACATGATAATCGAAGAAAAAAACTGCGTGCGTTGCGGACTGTGCATAGATGTATGTCCGGTACCCTGCATAACGATGGAAAAACTGGAGATCGAAACCCTCCATAACGGGTGATTTTTTTTACCCGTTATAACCTGTAATAACAATTTTCCATTATCGTGGTTCGACCATTCGATAAATTCGTGAATCACCATGACATGGTTCGACGAGCTCACCATGGCAGCAACCTGTCACCCTGGGCCGGCAACCTGTCACCCTGAGTTTATCGAAGGGTGTAATAACCATCCAACCGGGTAAAAGTGATTCGTTGGGAGTATAATTTCCGCCTAACGGATATTTGGAAAGAATCTGAGTATTATCTGCTTGAATGCAAACGGCGCGCAATGCTATAACTATTTGATTTCAAAGGTTGCCGGAGTGGTGAAATTGGTAGACGCACGGGACTCAAAATCCCGCGGGGGCAACCCCATGTCGGTTCGATTCCGACCTCCGGCACCATTTTAACTTCCTGATGTCTATGACATTAGAGCCGTTTTCGCTTTTCTGGCGCTGGCCGGTTTTGGGGTCAAAATCCCCGACTGTGACGGAATTGTGACAGAAATATTCCTGAAGCCTTTCCGAAGCCTGTTTTAAATCGTTTTCATTAACAATATTGTACCTGTCAAAAACAGACCTTGTCTTATGACCTGATATCATCATGGCCACTCTTTCAGGAATTCCTGCTCTTACCATATTCCTCACAGCCGTCCTGCGGAAATCGTGAAATACTTTTCCCGCAAGCTTTGCTTTTTCGAGGGCAGATTTCCATGCCGCCTTGAAATCCCTTATTTGCTCGCCAGACTCGCCGAAAAATACCCATACACAGCTTGGATAGTGAGAATCCCTTAATGCCTTTTGAGAGCAAAGCTCTTCAAGCAGGTCAGGGCAGAGGTAAATAATCCTTGCTTCTTTATTCTTGGTGTCTTCTGGCTTAAGGATTATTTTGCCTTCTTCCAAATAAACCTGCTCCCATAAAAGGCTGAAAATCTCGTTTTTCCTCATGCCTGTGTAATAGGCAGTTTTGACAGCAGGAACGAGATAGTAGGGCAGAACTTCAAGCAGTTTCAGAAATTCATGATGCTCGTAATAACCCTGCCTGGCGTTGTTTTCCTGCAAATGTGGGATATAAGGAATAATCGTCACTTTAGGCGGCGTCATCCTTGCTCCAAGATTGAACATTCTTTTTAGCGCTGAAAGCTCCCTGTTGATAGTCGCGTTTTTCGCACCATAATCCTTTCTTTGAAGGATATATGTTTGGATTAAGCTGGTAGTAATATCAGCCACCCTCATATTCCCAAAAAAAGCTTTCAGGTGCTTCAGGCTTCTATCAACTCTGTCGGCAGACCTTTTATTATTGATTTTGTAGTCAGCAATAAGATCGGTTTTCAGCTCTTCAAAAGTCGTTTCCTTAGCCTGGATTTCAAAGAATTTGCCTTCAGTCATCTGCCTCTTGCGCTTGCCGTAAATTTCTTCAGCAAGCTTTTTGGATGTTGTTTCACATGAGCTTCTTAATCTTAATCCGTCTTGCGAAATGTCCATCCACCAAACCGTTCCCCTCTTGAATATTCCCAAATCAACCTCCTTTCCGAAGGGTCTGATATGGTCTGGTTTCCCCATGGAGAGGATTATAGTCCTTATCGGGGCATGTCGCTACTTTGCTTGATATTTTTTCTATACCAGGTTGGGTAACTTTATGATTTGAAAGCCACTCGTCAATTTCTTCTTTTTTGAACCGCAAAAGACCATTAACTTTGTAGCAGGGGATCTTGCCCGTATTGGCCCAAACGTACAGAGTGGACTTTTTGATTTTATAAATCCTGCAAACTTCTTTAATCGTTAACCACATTTAATTACTTCCAGTTTTGGCGTTTTCCCCTTTTAACTTTCATCTTCCTAGGTAGACCGCCGTTACTTCTTCGCGGGAGTGGCCGAGTTCGTTGCTTATGATGATTCGCGCGGCGCTATCGGTGAGTTTTTGTTCGTCGGTAAGTTCCTTAAATCTCGTCCCGCCCGCTGCCGGGCATTTCCAGCCGGTTAATTCCTCGTACCTTGTTTGCGCATATTCGTGGCGCAGGCCGTGCGTATGTGAAATCCCGGCGGCTTTTGTTTGCTTTTCAAATATCCGAAGATGCTCCTTGTATGTCCGTTCCGGTGGAATGAGTGAACCGCGTCCGGCCAGTTGCTTAGCGCTTTCGAGCGCGTTTCTTTGCGCTTGCGTCCTGATGGGGATGGAACGGCCACGTCCGCCCTTGCACCATGATGCCTTAAGGACGCACCTATCCCCTTGAACGGCGAGGGATGGATTAATCTTCATCGACTCCTCGCGCCGCAGTCCGAATTGTGATTGCAGTATTAGTGACATTTGCACATGGCGGTCGGCGATTTTTTCAAGATTCTCATTTGTTAACTGAACCGCCTTGCTTTCATTTGTCACGTATTGTCTGTCCGGGATTTTGTAAAAAGAATTATCTCTTGCAACAACGTTCGGTTTGCCGATTTTCTCGGCCCACCAGCGGATTGCGCTCATATGATTTTTCATAGTACCGGGCGTAAATCCCTGGGCTGTCATGTGACGGACGCAGGAATCCACATGTTTCGGTTTCAGCGAGTCAATCTTCATGTGCCGAAAACCGAGCGAGCGCAGACTGCTACCAATCTGCGAGAGCAAACGCGCACGTCCCGCCTGCGTTGAGTGCGAGCCGTCCCTGTTGCGTTCGCAAAGTTGTTTGAGCAAATAGTTGAGGTTTTTCACAAAAGCCTCCTTTCGTATTGCGGTTAAAAATTGCAAGTTAACTGGTGAAAACAAGCTCAGTGTTTCTGCTCATTCCGTAGTCCTTGAACTAACAGAATCCGCCTTTAAAGGCGGAATAAAGCAATCCGGGGCACCATACAAAAACCCGGTGGCGTCACAAGGGACAACGCCATAGGTCTGCGAGAGAGTCCATACGGCGATTGATGCCAAAGATTTCCATAAACGGAGCTTTGGACTTTTTGAAAAATAAGAATTTTTTTCAGGGGAATCTAAAAATTAGAAATAAGTAGAATGGTTAAACTGGTTTTCTTTGCGCACGGCTGGCGTGCGCATTTTGTTAATAAACCGCTATGGAAACTGTCACCTCCTTCTTTGAAAGAATCCGCGGTTTAGCGGGATTAACGTTTAATCTCCGCTTGGTTGCGTATTCCGGTTGTAATCGGCCGGTGATTCCGTTTCAATTCGGCCACCCATTCCGTTGCAAATCGGCCGCCTATTCCGGTGGAAACCGGCCACTTTTTTGAGGTCACCGGAAA
>BTTC01000133.1:0-5611 GCA_036244935.1 bacterium
CATCAAAATGACGATACTTTTTCATCTGTCCGACTCCTTCCGAGGAAATTATCCCTCATTTGTCGGCACAGACACCCTAATTTATTGGAAAAACGCTCCAGTTACAGGGGTGCACTCCACTATGCTTTCATGAGCCAATCCTGAATAACCTCCAACCACAATGAGTCCTTCAACATTATTTCCAATTATTATTGATTCATAGCGAGGGGTTTTAATTAAACCAACTCCTTTCATTTGATGGTAATTATTTTCATAGCAACGTTTCCAATCTTTAATATGTTTGCCGATATGTTTCTTGTACCCGTTTAATTGCTCACCAACATCCCCCCTTAACTCAGTGTTACTTCCAAGTTTTACCTCAATTACCAGAAAGCAGTAATTATTTCCCTTTTTTCGTTTCAAGGCCAACAAATCTAATCTTTTTCTTTTTAATCCACTCTCAGTAACTTGTCGATCAATTATTATCAGATCTTCTCTGTTCAAATTGTCGGTTATTAACACATGCTCAAATACAATTTTTTCCCCATAGTTCACTCTTTTTATATTACTGCAAAGCTTTTTTAGATTCTTTGACTGCAAAAAAGGATGGAGCATTTTGTTGTTTAGCTTAAATATTTTGTGATCCTTGCTTTCTTCGGGTTCAGGTTTATAAAATCGCTTGTCCTGCTTGAAAATATCTTGATTATTTTTCGTATCTTTTAGAAACTTTTTATGTATCGTAATCTCATAATCGCAAGTATTGAACGCTACTTTTGCGAGGCTGCTTCCCCTGAAGTATAAATTGAAATAATTATTACGAAGCCTTAAATCAAGCTCACCTTTCCATTTTTCTACCATATTGAAAAGGAAAGTGAAATCCTTTTTAAATCTTTCATAGTTTTTATCGTTTAAATATCTTTTTATCATCTCTGCCACAGGCAGTCGGAGGGGTTTTTATCCTTTGTTTCAAAAAGCTGAAAGTTACGGAACCCCACCCCTTTTGTTCCCCTCCCCGAGAACTTTCGGGGAGGGGATGTTTGCCGTGAATCAAATTTCGTTGGTATTCGCAAATTTGGAATCTTCAAACTGAGACACTCCCTGCCACGCGCCTTCCCTAAGTTAAAACGGTAAATCGTTTATGGAAAATATGGCGGTAAGCATTGAAACAACCACGAAGGCGACCACCCCGCCCATTACGAGTATCATCACCGGCTCTATTACCGTTATGATTCTTTTAACCACCATTTCAACCTCTTCGTCGTATATCCGCGCCATGCGGATCATCATATCGTCCAGTGCGCCGCTCTCTTCGCCAACCATCATCATGTGCGTTGCAAGCGGCGGGAACAGCCCGGATTCCTTGATAATACCGGACATCTTTTGACCTTCTTTTACTCCCTGCGCGGTTTTTTCAATCATATCGGCGTAAAGTGAATTTGAAACGGTCTCCTTCACAATCCCGAGCGACTGAAGGATCGGCACCCCGCTTTGCAAAAGCGTACCGAGCGTTCTGGTGAACTGCGCCACTATGCTTTTTTGAACAAGCGAGCCGAAAAGCGGTATTTTTAAAATAATATGGTCCCGGCGCCGCCTTGCGGAATCCATCTTCATCAACCCTTGCACAAAGAAAAACGCCGCCACGACCGCGATTAAAATCCACGGATAGTTCGCCGAAAACAGATGGCTGATCCAGACCAGAAAACGGGTCGCGGCGGGAAGCTCTGCGCCCATCCCCTCGAAAATAACGGCGAACTTGGGTATCACGTATCCGGTAAGAATGCCCAGCGCGCTAACGCCCGCGACGAAAAGTATAGCCGGATAAAACATGGCGGAGCGGACGGACTCCACCAATTTCAGACGGCTTTCGAGGTAATGCTCAAGCCTTTCAAATATTTTTTCCAAAAAGCCGCCCGCCTCTCCCGCCTTCACCATTGCTATATAAAGTCTGGAAAACAGGCCGCCGTGTTTTGCCATCGCCCCGCTAAGCGTCTCGCCGGAGTGAACGGCTTCCTGAATCGACCTTACGATCTCCCTCGTTTTCTCCTTCGAGGTAAGCTCGATAAGAATCCCCAGGCAGCGATCCAGCACCAGCCCGGATTTCAAAAGCGTTGCCATCTGGCTGGTGAAATCAAGCATCTCGCGCCGTGACATCGGATTCTTTTTGAATGGAAGCCCGGCAATAAGAGCGCGGCGCTTTCTATGTGTCTCCACCGATATGGGGTAGCGGTTTTCTTTTTGAAGCCGGTCGACCGCTATCTTTTTGTCCGGCGCGTCCAGCGATCCAGTCACCAGCCGTCCCTGCGCGTCGGTGGCGGTGTATGTAAAAACCGGCATCAGATCGACTCTTCGGCGGTCACTCGCAGCACTTCGGATATGGATGTTATTCCTTCGGTAACCTTGCTTAAGCCGTCTTCACGAAGCGTAACCATTCCTTCCCGCCGCGCGTGGTCCTTTATTGCGTGCGCGCTTGTCTTTTTGAGTATCAGGTTGCGGATCGAGTCGCCGATAGGCAGGAGTTCGTATATACCCACGCGGCCCCGGTAGCCGGTATCGGAGCAGGCGCGGCATCCCTTTTCGCGATACAGCTTAAAACCGGACGCCCTTTCGATTCCCGAGAAAAGTTTTATCGTATCCGAATCAAGTTCCACCTCCGTGCGGCATTCCGGGCACAGGATACGCACCAGCCGCTGAGCCAATACGCCCGCAAGCGCGGAGCTTATCAGGTAATGTTCCACGCCCATGTCCAGCAGGCGGGTGATCGCGCCGGCGGAATCGTTGGTATGGACGGTGGAAAATACAAGATGCCCCGTAAGCGCCGCCTGTATGGCGATCTCCGCCGTTTCAAAATCGCGTATTTCGCCTACCATTATTATGTCCGGGTCCTGGCGAACGATGGATCGCAGGCCGTTACTGAAACTGAGGCCGATGCCCGGTTTTACGTTAATCTGGTTAACGCCCCGCATCTGATATTCCACCGGGTCTTCTATTGTTATGATCTTTTTGTCGGGTTTGTTTATCTTGTCCATGGTGGCGTAAAGCGTGGTTGTCTTTCCGCTTCCAGTAGGACCAGTGACAAGCAGCATGCCGTGCGGTTTGTTAATTATTTCGTTAAAACTCGAAAGTTCCTTTTTCGGGAATCCCAGCTGTTCAAGGCCAATCAGGACGCTGCTGCGGTCGAGTATTCTCATCACAACGCTTTCGCCGTAGACGGCGGGGACGGTGGATATACGCATGTCGATGTCCCGTCCGCCGATCCTTGTACGGATCTTGCCGTCCTGCGGCAGCCGTTTTTCCGCAATGTTCATACGCGCCATGATTTTTATACGAGATATCACGGACGACTGCATTTTCTTGGGCGGCGCCTCCGCGTTGTGCAGCAGTCCGTCTATCCGGTACCTTACCTGCAGCTCGTTTTCAAACGGCTCTATGTGTATGTCCGACGCTCCGGTTTCCACCGCGCGCGTTATGATGAGGTTTACCAGCTTTATTACGGGCGCGCCCGATGCCAGATCGCTAAGGTGGTCGGGGTCTTCATCCGTTTCCACTTCCGGGTCTTCCGCTCCCATATCTTCTATACGGTCGACGATCTTTTCCATTACCGACGCGCCGGAGCCGAAGCTGCGCTCTATGGCATGGTGAACCGCCTCTTCCGCCGCAAGGTACACATTTATGATCCGGTCCAAACCCACGAACATGGATTCGGCGAACGGGATGGAAGCGGGGTCGCACACAACCACCTGGATTTCGTCGTCTCCTGATTTCAGCGGGTATATCTTGTGCTCTGAAAGAAACGACGGCGACACGTTAAAGGCTTCTATGTCGAAAACGGATTCCGGGATTTCTTCCGCGTTCAGAAGCGGCAGGTTGAATTTTTGGGAGATTACCTTTAGAACTTCCATCTCCGAAACGTAACCCATCGCCACCGCAGTCTTCCATGCCGACTTGCGGCCCGGCAGGGATTGATTCCTGATGGTTCGCCACGCTTCGGCGTTTATCCTTCCGGAATCGACCAGCGCCTGTTCAATGGTTCCCCGGTCGCTCATCAGTTTTTCGTTCTGGCTCCGCTTATATTGACATCGGCGGGAGCTTGTTTGATAACGTCTTTCTTCTTCTCATCTTTTTTAGAAGCCATCGGCGCCGCCGACAGCGGTTCGGGTATTTCTTCTTCCATATGAACGACGGTAATCCTGTTGTTTGCCATGTTTAATATTTCTATGCGGTCTTCCAGTACGCGGTTCAGAATGAACTCCGAAATACGGTCCCCTTCGTAATAACTTTGCGATTTCAGCTTTTCCGTTTTAACAGGTATCATGTCAACGTCCTTGCCGTTAACGCGCCTGATCTGAGTCTTCGCGCCGCTGATTTCCGCTTTGCGAACCTTTTGCCGGTAAGTGGTTATTACGGAATCCAGAATGGCTATGCGTGAACCGCCGGTGATAATTATCCCCCGGAGCTTGATGTCGGGCAAAACCGTATTTTCCTTTTTCACTTTCTTCGGCTTGGGCGGAGGCGGAGGCGGTTCGTAGTCCTTCCGCTGTTTACGAAAGATATTTCCCTGACCGATCAAAGGAGACGGTCTGACGGTTTTTCTTTGCGCCATCGCGGGAATTTCCCGATCTGCCCCTTTCAGAAAATCTCCTTCCGCGCTTTCATCATGCGGCGACGGTGAGGTGATAAAAAAGCTGCTTCCGATACCAACAAGCAAAGCGGCAACAACCGCGCCCATGGCAACGTTCCAGTATCCTGCGGGAACGAGATAATAGATTTTTCCAATCAACCGTTTAAGATTGCCGAACATCATGGAGAGTTTACCACCAATCCGGCAATCAGTAAAAAAACGATCATTCCCGTTCACCGGCCAACAGAGCGTTACTTGCTTCCATAGCCTCGCGGATAAGTTTAATCATCGAGTCCGCCGTTTTATCCCATGAATAATCAAGCGCCGCTTTACGCAGTTCCTTCTTGTCAGACGGCAGCGCCCTTTCTATCGCCTTTTCCATCTCCGCCGCGTTTCGGCCAAAGTGGACAAGCCCGCCAAAATCCGCCTCCACGTCCGGCACGGGTGTGGAAACAACGGGGCAACCCGCGGAAAAGTACTCCAGCGTCTTGGTGGGACTCAACATGGCGGCAAGCCGGTTTTGCCGGAACGGGATAATGCCGATGTCGAAACCTTTCAGATAGTGCGGCAGATCGACGTAATCAACTTTTCCGAGGTAATGTACGTTCTTTCGATTTGGCAAATCTTTTTGGGTAATACGCACCAGCGGGCCTATAAGCACGATTGACCAGTCCTCCCTACGCGATGCCAGTTCGTCCAGCAGCCGGTAGTCAATACGGTCGTCCACCGCGCCGATGTAACCTATTACCGTGCCGGTAATATCTTTCAGACTTTTAGGAATTACCGTACTTTCCACCCATGCCTTGCGGTAATGCTCGTTATCCATGCCGCTGGGAAACAGATGCGTATTGGGGTTGACGCCGCTTTTTGCGCGGTAAAGCGATCGGCCTCCGGTAAAAACCAGATCGGCCTCTTCAAGCAGTTTTTCTTCAAAGCGGGCCAGCCGTCCGTCCGCGCCGGAGAAAAGAGAATGCTCGTCCATGCAGTCGTAAACCACCAGCGATTCGCAAAGCC
>BTTC01000134.1:0-5582 GCA_036244935.1 bacterium
GAAAAAGAACTACAAAGATGCTTTCATTTCATATCTAATTGCGGCAACAGTTGATACGAGAGATATTTCTGCATGGGTGAGCGCCCTTTTTATGGCGTTTTGGGAAAGAGATGGGGGGAGATTCCAATTGATATTAGTTGAAGGGTATAGAATAAATGGTGAAAACCTAATTAAGATGATATACGAAACAATTGATAAGCAGGATGAGATGTCTGAAAAAACAAAGAATGAATTTAAAGAGACGTTATTGGAATTTTTACAATCTCGGCCTAAGCAGGAAGATGAAGATACTTTTACATTAAGAATTCCAGGTAACGGAGTAACTGCGGGAATTACATTTTACAAATAACAATAAAATCAGTTAGGTATTTGCTAAAGGTACACAGAGGGGTCAGCGATTCCCAGCTAAGTTTAAAGGAAATACATGGATATTAAAGCGATGCGGCATTCAGCCGCGCACATCATGGCGGAGGCCATAAAGGAACTGCACCCGAACGCGCAGTTCGCCTTCGGGCCGGAAACGCAAAACGGATTTTATTACGACGTGGAAATCCCCGGCGGCAGCCTGACGAACGAGGACCTCCCGAAGATCGAAAAGATTATGAAAAAAATCATAAAATCCAAAACTCCTTTCCATCACAGGGATGTGCCGCGCGACGAGGCGCTTGAGCTTTTCAAGGATCAAAAATACAAGGTAAAAACGCTAAACTCACTTTTAAAGGATGAACAAAGCGTTTCAGTTTATACGCAAAACGGTTTCGTCGATCTGTGCCGCGGGCCGCACGTTGAAAATACGGGCAACATCGGCGCGTTCGCCATGGATAAAATCGCGGGCGCGTACTGGCTCGGCAACGCTGAAAACGAGCCGCTTCAGCGTATTTACGGAATCTGCTTTGCCACGAAAGAGGAACTGAAGGAATACAAAAAACTACTGGAAGAAGCGAAAAAGCGCGACCACCGCGTCACCGGCAAAAAGCTGGACCTCTTTTCGTTCCACGACGAGGGAGCCGGATTCGTGTTCTGGCATCCAAGAGGTCTTACGCTTTTCAACCTCATGGTCGATTTCATACGCGAAGGTTATAGAAAACTCGGCGCGCAGGAGATACGAACGCCGGAAATTCTAAGCGAAGAACTCTGGCACCGCTCCGGGCACTACGAGAATTTCAAGGACGACATGTACTTCACCGAAGCGGATGAACGCCGTTACGCCATAAAACCGATGAACTGTCCCGGCTCCATCCTGATCTACAAAGAGAAACTTTATTCATATCGCGATCTTCCATTAAGGCTCATGGAGATGGGGCACGTGCACCGTTTCGAGCTTTCGGGCGTGCTGCACGGGCTTTTCCGCGTGAGGGCGTTTACGCAGGATGACGGACACATCTACTGCATGCCGGAGCAGATCGAGGAGGAAATAAAACGGTTCGTCGAATCGGTTTTTTACACTTACTCCATTTTCGGTTTCGACGACGTATCCGTATTCATCGCCACCCGCCCGGATCAAAGCATCGGTTCGGACGAGGAGTGGGAAAACGCCACCGTTGCGCTTAAAAACGCTCTTGAGAAAAACGGCGTCGAATACGGCATCAAGGAGGGCGAGGGGGCGTTTTACGGCCCGAAGATAGAGTTCAACGTAAAGGATTGCCTTAAAAGAAACTGGCAGCTCGGCACCATACAGGTGGATTTTTCCATGCCGCGCCGTTTCGACCTCGAATACGTCGGCAGCGATTCCGCAAGGCACGCGCCGGTGCTTCTGCATCGCGCCATTCTGGGATCGCTGGAGCGTTTTATCGGGATATATCTCGAACATGTGGCGGGCGCGCTTCCGGCATGGCTTGCGCCGGTTCAGGCCGTGGTTATCACAATCGCCGAGGGGCAAAACGAATACGCCCGAAAACTTTCGGAAAAACTTGTCGGCAAGGGGTTGAGGGTGGAAACCGATTTTTCGCCGGAGCGGATGAACAAGAAAATCCGCAACGCGCAGCTGCAAAAAATTCCTTACATGATTATTCTGGGTGAAAAAGAGGTTATGGACAAAAACCTTTCCGTAAGGCTGCGTACAGGTGAAAACATCAACGGTATTACCGTGGAAGAATTCGTAGACAGCGTTAAGGAGATCATAAAAAATCGTTCCGATACGCTCTGGCCGGAGTAAGCGTTTTGCGCGTTTTCAGTGGTGTCAAACCGGGCCTCATGCCTTGACCGTTCGATTCCTTTGTCGTGGTTCGACGAGCTTACCCTGACAGGAACTTGCCAGCTTGTTGTGCTTCGATAAGCCCACCGTGACAAATTGCCACCCTGGGCTTATCGAAGGGTGATACCACTTACGAATTACAAAAAAATTTAAAAACGCAAATCGGGTTTGCGCGCGGCGGAGGTTTCGTCTAAACGTTTTACTTTTGAAAATTCCGGCGCGCGTTTGATCGACTCCGGGTCAGTCCCGGTCAACTCCGCAATCTCGATCATCGCATCTATGAACGCGTCCAGTGTTTCTTTTGTTTCCGATTCCGTGGGTTCGATCATCATCGCGCCTTTTACTATCAGCGGGAAGTAGACGGTTGGAGGATGGAACCCGCGGTCGATCAGAGCTTTTGCCATGTCGAGCGTGGTGACCCCGTATGCGTTTTGAATTTTATCGGTGACGATGCATTCGTGCATGCAATCAGCGTCATAAGGTACGTGGAAGCTCCCCCGCAGGCGGGAGAGTATGTAGTTGGCGTTAAACAGCGCCGCGTCGGAAATTTCGTTAAGCCCCTCCGAGCCGAGCGAGAGTATGTAAAGATACGCTTTCAGCAGCACCCCGAAGTTCCCGTAAAAGGCGTGTATGGCGCCGATGCCTTCAGGCATATCGTAATCGAGGTCGTAACCGTTATCCGTTTTAATAACGCGCGGCGCGGGAAGGTACGGCGCAAGTTCCTTTATACATAGCACCGGCCCCGCACCCGGCCCTCCGCCGCCGTGTGGCGTCGAAAACGTTTTGTGCAGGTTGAGATGGCATACGTCTATGCCCATATCTCCAAAACGCGACTTCCCTAAAATGGCGTTGAGGTTGGCGCCGTCGCCGTACACGAGTCCGCCTTTTTTGTGGACGATTTCGCATACCTGCTTTATGTTTTTTTCAAACAGTCCCAGCGTGTTGGGGTTTGTGAGCATGAGCGCGGCGGTTTGATCGTCCACAAGCCTTTCAAGATCGGCAAGGTCGATCAAACCGTCGGTTCCTGAATGCAGGGTAATGGATTCATAATCGCAAAGCGTTGCGCTGGCCGGATTCGTGCCGTGCGCGGAATCGGGCAGGATAACTTTTTTACGCGGGTTGCCGCGCTCCTCAAGGCGCGCGCGTATAAGCATCAAACCCGCAAGCTCGCCCTGCGCCCCTGCGGCAGGCTGGAGAGTCCCCGCGTACATCCCCGTGATTTCGCAAAGCATTTTCTCCAGTTCGTACATAACGCGAAGCGGAGGCTGCGCCGTTTCGGGCGGCTGCAGCGGATGGAGAGAGCTGAAACCTTCAAGCCTGGCCGCCTTTTCGTGCGCCTTCGGGTTGTACTTCATCGTGCAGGAGCCCAGCGGATAAAAACATCCGTCCACGCCGACGTTCCATTGTGAAAGCCGCGTAAAGTGCCTGACAACCTCCGGCTCGCTTACCTCTGGAAATCCTTCGAGCGTTTCCCTCAAAACGGCCCCGTCGAAAATTTTTGTCAAATCCTTATCGGGGAACGGGGATTTTGGCCAGTCGCATCCCTTTCGTCCATTGCGGCCTTTTTCGAATATCGGCGGCTCGTTGAAGATAAGACCCCGGCCACCGTGAAACTCTTTCATCCTTCAAGAGCTTCCATGAATTTGTCGATGTCTGCCGGCGTGGTCAGCTCCGTCGCCGCCAGTAGCATTCTGTTTTTCAAATCGGGGTAATAGCGTGAAACATCCAGCCCGCCGATCACACCCACCTTAGCAAGCCTTGCGTTCACTACGCTGGCGTCTTCATTGAGTTCCACCAAAAACTCGTTAAAGAAAGGCGCATCGAAAACCATTTCCGCCGAGCTGCTTTTTTCTATTCTTTCCTTAAGCGCCCACGCGGCGTTGAAGTTGAGTTTTGCGACTTCCGCAAGACCGGTTTTTCCAAGAAGCGATAGATGTATGGTTGCGGCCAGAGCGCATAGCGCCTGGTTTGAGCAGATATTCGACGTGGCCTTTTCGCGTCTTATATGTTGCTCGCGCGCGGCCAGCGTAAGGACGTATCCGCCCCTGCCGTCTTTGTCGGTCGTCTTTCCGCAAAGACGGCCCGGCATCTGCCTTAATAATTTTTGGCGGGTGGCGAAAAGGCCGAGGTACGGCCCGCCGTATGACAGCGGCAGACCCAGCGGCTGCCCCTCGCCAACGACGATGTCGGCCCCGAAGTCGCCTGGAGGCTTCAGTATGCCGAGTGAAACCGGCTCCGCAACGGCGGCTATAAACAAAACTTTCCTATTTCGGCACAGATCGCCTATTCCCCCAAGCCGTTCAACGTTGCCGAAAAAATTGGGCGACTGAACGATAACCGCCGCGCAGTTTTCGTTTATACGCGCCGAAAAATCCCGCAAGTCCGCCGTGCCGCCGACCGTGCAGTCAATTTCGATTATCTTTATACTGCGTCTTGAGGTATAGCTTCTCACCACCTCCCGCCATCGCGGGTGGACAAGGTTGGATATTACTATCTCGTCTTTTTTCGATATTCGACAGGCCATAAGCGCGGCTTCCGCAAGAGAGCTCGCGCCGTCGTACATGGAGGCGTTGGCGACCTCCATCCCAAATAGCATACAGACGAAACTCTGGAACTCGTAGACGGCCTGAAGAGTCCCCTGGCTTACTTCCGGCTGGTAGGGGGTGTAAGACGTGTAAAACTCCGACCTGCTTATAAGGTGATCCACCGCCGCAGGTATAAAATGGTTGTACGCGCCCGCGCCCAGAAAAAATGGCGACGACGCGGCGGAGATACCGCTCTTCGCAACTTCGTGCGCGTGGCGCAAAAGCTCCTGTTCGGTCATCGGTTCGGGAAGTTTTAATAAACCCTTTTCAAGGCGGATGTCTTGGGGGATTACATCGAAAAGTTTTTCTATGGAATCTACGCCGATTGTGTTTAGCATTTCGCGTTTGTCCTCGGCGGTCAGTGGTATGTACCGCATTCCGTCAGATGCCGGAAGCCGGCCTTGCCGGTGTCAGATAGCGCATGGCGCAAGGGTGTGGAAAACGCAATATACCGCGCAATCTACAGCGAGGCCGCTTCGATCTCAACCGTTGCGTCCGACTTGACGACGACCGGTTTTACGTATTTTCGTACTGTTTCGCGCGTGTTTACCGCGCGCAGCTTTTTGAATAGAAAATCGAACTTTTTCTCAAGCGTTTTCCCGATTTCGTTTTTAACGGATTCCGGCAGTTCCCAAAAATCCTTTTTGAACGGGCCGAACCCTTTCTTGCGCGTTTTGTATATGAACTGTTCTTCAGTCTGGCCGTCCTTGTTTTCACTCGCGCATTCCTTTTTGAGCCAGCCGTAAATTTTTTCTTTCAGTTCAGCGGGTATTTGATCGTAAACCATGTTCTGGAATCCGGTG
>BTTC01000135.1:0-5514 GCA_036244935.1 bacterium
TCTCGACCTAGCCCTTAGGCTTGATGGTACGCTTTCGGGTGAACATGGTATCGGTATGGTGAAAATGCCATATATCGCCAGGGAAATCGGCGCCCTTGGGATTGAGATAAGCAAAAATATCAAAAAATTGTTTGATCCCTCAAACATATTGAATCCTCACAAGATATTTCCATAAGCTTGACGGTATAAGCTGAATTTATGCTATATAATTATTGAAAGCCTGTTTAGGGCATATTTTTTGCCCTACTATCTGTCGCAATAGATACTTTTCTTTTTTTGATTATGGGAAAGTGGATTTAAAAATTTTATATCAAACTTTGGGGAAAGATGGTTCATGAGCGAAGAATCAGCATCTGATCTCAGCCGGAGGCGATTTTTTAACGTAGTCGGGTGGGGATCCTTCGTCGCCTTTTTGGGCGGCATGGGAGCAGCCACCGCAAAATTCTTTTACCCCGGCGTTCTATACGAGCCGCGGGCGACGTTCAACGCGGGCAAACCTGAAGACTATATCGCTCCCGCCGAGGATGAAACCGCTGTAGTTGACGAGCGATGGAAGAAAAACCAGCGCGTGTGGATCATCCGAAACAAAGAGGGGATTTACGGACTTGTGGGTGTTTGTACGCACCTGGGATGCACGCCCAACTGGTTCCCCGGCGAAGGGCTTTTTAAATGTCCTTGCCACGGCAGCATTTTCAACACCAGCGGAGAGCCGATCGCCGGCCCCGCTCCGGAACCTCTTTACCGCCCCAAGATCACTCTGGCGCCCGACGGTACGATGATCATAACAACCGGTCTATTGGGAATTCGCAGAGCCAAGCTGCAGACCGTAAAAAAATACGCCGACATCTACTGGCACGACGACGAGAAAAAAATAATCTCGCAACCTCCTTATTTTTTGCCCTTTAAAGCCGACGCGTAAATCATGGAAAAACAAAAAAAGTCTTTTATAGAAAAAACGGTTGAATCCATGGGCCGGTTATTGACCGATAATCCCATATACAAATCCATATTCCGCATAGGTTATCCGAACACGCTTCTTAAACGCATGGCCGTTATGAGGTCAAGTTTTTTCATGCATATCTTTCCCACTAAAGTGGGCAAGCATGGGCTTAAGCTAAACTACTCGTGGTGTATGGGCGGCATCACCTTTTATCTTTTCATTTTGCTGACGATAACCGGTATTTTGCTGATGTTCTATTACATCCCGGATGAAAACAGGGCTTACAACGATATGAAAGACCTGAGTTTCATGGTGCCCTTCGGAGTGATACTGCGTAATATGCACCGTTGGGGGGCGCACGGGATGGTATTTGCCGTCATGTTCCACATGATGCGCGTTTTTTATACCGGCTCATACAAGCCGCCGCGCCAGTTCAACTGGGTCGTCGGCGTTATGCTGCTTCTTTTAACGCTTCTGCTCAGCTTTACGGGCTACCTGCTGCCCTGGGATCAGCTCGGATTCTGGGCCGTCACCGTTGGCACCAACATGGCCGCCGCAACGCCTTTTGTGGGATTCGAAGGGCCGTTCAGGGAAGTTCTGGGCGTGCAGGTGGATAACGACATCAGGTTCGCGCTCATAGGAGGTACAAGGATAGGAGCGAACGCGCTGGTAAGGGCGTATGTGTGGCATTGCGTAGGATTGCCGCTTATTGCGACGATGCTGATACTCCTGCACTTCTGGCGTATCCGCAAGGATGGATTTTCGGGACCGTTATGACCGTTGCGGTTTGTAAATATTGACAAGTTATGGAAAAAGAAAAAATATTAAGCGATAAATCGGGTTACATGCTGATGAACAAACCGATGTACGATCGGGTTGAGTCTTGGCCCAACCTCGTGTGGATAATTTTCCTGATGGCGTTTTTCGTCACTATCCTTACATGGGCCGTTTCGTTCCTTTTCATGGCTCCGCTTGAGGAGATGGCGGAATGGGCCAAAACACCGAATCCGGCAAAGGCGCCCTGGTATTTTATCGGGCTGCAGGAGCTGCTGGTTTATTTCGATCCATGGATAGCGGGCGTTACGCTGCCGGGACAGATCGTTGTGGGCCTCATGCTGATTCCATTCGTGGACATCACGCCTATGGAGCAGGGGCATTACGATTTCAGCAAGCGGAAGTTTGCGGTTACCTTTTTTACCTTCGGCGCCGTATTCTGGTTTTTTCTGATTGTTGTCGGTCAGTTTCTTCGCGGCCCAAGCTGGCAGATTTACTGGCCGTTTATTGATTACGATATTGGCGGCCATTCGTGGGTGCGGGAGGGCGTATCGCTGAAGGAAGCGGGTGGAACGCTTACGTCTTTCTCTTTCAGCTCCGGGCTTACTCTTCTGGCGCTGTACGGCGTCATCGGCATGGCGGCGCCGCTTGTAATTCCCAGAATGCTGCCTAATTCGAAAATATGCCGCAAGCTCAGGGAATATACGGATGCCATGGGTATTTTGAAGTACGTTATAGTTCAGGCGAATGTACTTCTCATGCTGGGAACCGTCGGAAAGATGATCTTGAGGCTTGCCTTCAACGTCAGGTACATCATAGAAACGCCGTGGTTCAAGATTTAATTAAAAACATATGACAAACAACGCAGTTCTAGGCATTCTGGTCGTAAACATTCTGGGGTTCATATTCCTTTGGAAATCCAATAAAAACCTCCTTTACGCCTTATTCAGCATCTCGCTTCTCGCTCTTTTCGGTTTTACGGTGGCCAAGGAATTTTCGCCGGAATGGCGGGTTTACCAGAAAGAATTCCTGAATATCCAGATCGCAAAGGAAACCGATTCGGATGTCATCAAATCACTAAAATCGGCTCCCATCGCAATAAGGCAGATATGGAACAACGAGCTTGGCATAGCTGACCGCTGCACCACCTGCCATCTGGCGGTGGACGACCCGCGCTTCAAGGACGCGCCGGAACCGTACCGTTTCCACGCAGCCGCAAGGGAACACGATTTCGGTTCGATAGGCTGCACGATCTGCCACTGGGGGCAGGGAAGGGCCACTGACGCCGAGCACGCGCATGCAACGGAGATACATTACTGGGACTACCCCATGTGGAAAGGAGACCTTGTTCTGACGTCCTGCCCGCAGTGCCATGAAGAAATCTACGAACCGAAATACAAGTTGAAAGGCGCTGAGGTCATAACTATGGGACGCGACCTCACCCTTGAAAACGAGCTCGAGATCGAATGCGTGGCATGCCACACGATACGCGGCGTCGGCGAAGTGATGGCGCCCGACCTGACGGAGTTCGGCTCTCGAACGGAGCACGAGTTCGAGCAAACCCACGATTTGAATTATGTGGAAGGGAAGAAGACTATCTACGCGTGGACCTTCCAGCACTTCCTTGATCCGGTTAAAATAACTCCCGGCGACCCTGAAACGGATACGGAGCCAACCATCATGCCCGACTTCGAGTTTACCAATGAACAGGCCCACGCCCTTACCACTTTTGTCTTAAGCCTTAAACCCAGCATGGTGCCTGTGAAGTATCAGTTCAAGGAACTTATGCAGCAGGGGAGCGGGAAATGACACCTTCATTAGAACAGATTGGATATTTGACCGGATACAGATACCTGTCAACACTGAGTTAAGGAAAACAGCGTATGAATCAGCGGGTTTACGAATTCCTGTACGATCCCAAAATGTACAAGGACGTCCCATGCCAGACGAACTGTCCGGTTCATACCGATGTTGAAGGTTATATAAAACTGATCGGACAAGGGAAATTCGAGGCCGCGCACAGGCTGATCCGTGAAACTAATCCGTTCCCTGCAATTTGCGGAAGGGTTTGCCAGCACTATTGCGAAAGGGGATGCAACCGCGGCAAAATGGACAAATCGGTAGCGATCATGCAGCTTAAAAGGGTTGCGACCGATTACTCCAAAGGGGATTTTGAACTGCCCGAACAAAGATATAACACGCTCGACGCCGTAGCCGTGGTGGGCGCGGGTCCTGCCGGTCTTACAGCCGCCCAGGACCTCGCAAAGATGGGATACCGAGTTACCGTATTCGAGGCCATGTCTCATCCGGGCGGTATGATGCGCTACGGCATCCCGAAGTTCCGACTGCCCAGAGAGGTCATAGATTTTGAGGTGGAATACGTCAAACGGCTCGGCGTGGAGATAAAATACAACGTAAGGATCGGTAAAGACGTTCAGCTTCATGAGTTGCGCGAGCAGTTCAAGGTGGTTCTACTCGCCGCCGGCGCGCATAAACCCGTCACGCTTAATATTCCCGGCGAAAATTTGAATGGAGTTTACCACGGCATAACTTTCATGCTTCATGTCAACATGGAGCAGAACGTCCCGCCCATGGAGGGTAAAACCGTGGCGATTATCGGCGGCGGGTTTACCGCGATGGACGTATCACGGTCATGCGTGCGCCTGGGCGCGAAAAAGGTATACATCGTCTACCGCAGAACAAGAGACGAAATACCTGTAAATGAAAAGGAAATTCTGGAAGCGGAGGAGGAGGAGATAGATTTCCGCTACCTTGAGGCGCCTATGGAAGTAATAAGCAGCGACGGCAAAAACGTAAGCGGCCTGAAGGTGATAAAAAACAAGCTGGGGGAACCGGACGCAAGCGGACGCAGGCGGCCGGTACCCATCGAGGGCTCGGAGTTCGTTCTTGACGTCGACTACGTAATGCCGGCGGTAAGCCAGAATCCCGACATGTCATTCGTCCCTGAAGATAACGGTTTCAAGCTGAACAAGTGGGGAACGCTGGACGTGGACAAGAATTCGTTTTCAACAAACATTCCGGGCGTCTTTTCATGCGGCGACTTCGTAACCGGTACAAGGGATATTATTCTGGTGGTGGCGGACGGCCACAACTCGGCAATAGCCATCGATGCGCACCTGCGCGGCGCGAAGCCGGATTTTTCAAGCAAGATTGCGCTTAGAAAAAAAGAAAACCTCCGGCCCGAAAAAAGGTATATGTACGATGCCATACCGAGGCAGCACCCGGAAACCATACCGACTAAAAAGCGGTTGTCGACGTTCGAGGAGATGGAACATACCTTCACAGCGGCAGAGGCCGCGGACGAGGCGGCGCGCTGCCTGCAATGCAGCCACGCGTGGGCGTACGACTCTGAATCGTGCATATTGTGCCATAACTGCATAGACGTTTGTCCGCAGGAATGCCTCTCCCTGAAACCGTTGTCGGAGCTTCAGTTCAACAGACTTTACAACGAAAATATAAGCCTTGAACAACAAGGAATAGCCGGTGTAAAAATATTCCGCGACCTTTGTATCCGCTGCACATTCTGCGAACAGGTATGCCCGACCGATTCCATATCCTTTACCTGCTTCACCAAGGCGGCGACCGAATAACCTCCACATTACATTATAGCGTTTCAAGTTTTAGCAGATACGATAGATCTTCCAACAGGTCTGAACATCAGGTAGTGTATCAGTTTGAATATACGCACATGAAGAAAGCGGTTTTTGCAATAATCCTCCCCTTGCGCGAGCAGAAGGGGAGGTGGCTGCCGCAGGCAGTCGGAGGGGTTTTCCTATATT
>BTTC01000136.1:0-5476 GCA_036244935.1 bacterium
CACCTGCGCGGCTTCACGCACGGAGTCGTCCATCACCGTATTTTCCCGCACCACCAATAGCGCCGCTCCGCGCGCCGCGGCGTCGCCCACGAACTCATGCCCGTTTTGGTTAAAACCTTCAACGGCCACGAAACAGCCTCCCTGAGCGATCCGGCGCGAATCGTACTCAACGGAAGTTATATCGATATCCGGCAGGGAGGGCATACTACCGTTAAAAAGTTTTTTGACGGACACGGCTTGCTGCTGCTGATGATGATGATGATGATGATGATGATGATGTTGTATAAAACTCACAGCGGCGACCCGTCGGGCTTCGTATTATGGGCAAATATCTTTTCCATGAATTCGGTCGGTTCCTTCGCTGTACCGACGTCTGTTTTTTTCGTACCGGGCAGGCGCCGACGCCGCGCGCTTTTCCAGTCAACCTCGTATGTGGTGTCGGTTATGGGCGGAATACCCATATAATCCGCGGCGGCGATGATAATCTCCTTTGCCATGGGACCGGCCATCCTGCCGCCGGATGCGGGCCCGGCAGGTTCGTCCAGTATTACGGCAATCGCCAGCAATGGGTCGTCCCCCGGGAACAGCGCAAGGAAAGAGGCGATATGCCTGTCTTTTGAATAGCGTCGCTGCGTTCTATCGTATTTCTGGGCGGTGCCGGTTTTACCAACTATGTCGTAACCGGGATCGTACGAAAATCTTCCGGTGCCGTTTTTTACGACAGCCCTCATCATCTTTATCGTCTGTCCGGCTGCGTATTCGGAAATGATCCGGCGCGGCGCGGGCGGTCGATATTCCTCTATCGTCCTGCCGTTTTGCACGATCCGCTTCATGAGATGCGGTTTTACTTTCATGCCGCCGTTGCCGATGGCCGAAAGCGCCGTTATCATCTGTATCGGCGTAACGTTGATCTCCTGTCCAAAAGATATGGAAGGAAGCGACAAGCCGGACCAATCCCTGTAATGCCGCACAAAGCCGCTCACTTCGCCGGGGATATCCACTCCGGTTTTTTCGCCGAAACCGAAACGGCGGATGTACCCGTAGAAGGATTTTTCGCCAAGTTCGCCTGCGATCTTTATTGCGCCGATGTTGCTGGATTTAGTGATGATCTCGGTAAAGTCAAGCTCTCCGAAGCGGCGTCCGCCTGCTTCGCGTATCCGCTTACCGCCGATTCTGTAAAGGCCGTTTTCGCAATCGAACCTGTCGCCAGGCGAAACCGCGCCGCTATCCAGCGCGGCGGCAGCCAGAAATATCTTGAACGTCGATCCCGGCTCGTAACTCTCGGTCACGGAAAGCAGCCTGAAACGTGACATCGGGTAGGACTGAAAATCGTTGGGGTTGAACTCCGGCTGCTCGGCGATGGCCAGTATCTCGCCGGTTTTAACTCCCATGATAATAGCCAGCGCGGAGCCTGCCTGATACTGCTCGAACCCCTTGCGTACAACCTTTTCCACGATGTACTGAAGATTAGAATCAATCGTAATTATCATCTCCAGATTCCGGTACGGATCGCGTCCGCCCGCAAAGCCGTATATCCTGCCCAGGGCGTCCTTTTTGGCCAAAATTATCTCGGAGCCGCCACGCAGCGCGCGGTCGTAATGATATTCGATTCCCGCAAGACCCTGGTTGTCTATACCGCTAAAGCCGATCAGCCGCGCCGCAAGCCACTTTTGTGGATAAAACCGTTTGTCCTCGGTGAGGAAAGAAATCCCGGCAATTTCATGTTGGCTCAAAGATTCAAACTGCGATGGGAGGATTTTTCTTTTTATCCAAACGAAGTTTTTCTTTCTTTCGAGTTTATTTAAAACTTCGGTTTCGTCCAGTCCCAGTTCATCCGACAAAATACGCGCCGCCGCAGGGCCGTCTTCAATCTTGTAAGGGGAGGCGAATACCGACCTCATCGGAACGGTAATGGCAAGCGGCTTGAGGTTTCTATCCATGATTTTTCCGCGCGTTGGGCTTAACCGGACTTTTTGGAGGTACTGGCTTTTCGAATAGCCGACGTACGTTTCGTGCTGGATTATCTGGATATAATAAAGCCGCCCGATGGATGCCAGAAAAGAGGCCATTATGACCGCGGCCACAAGCACTATCCTGAATTTTTTATATTTCAAGGCTTTGTCCATTACCTTACCTTTTTTATGTATACCACTTGGTTTCCAGCCGGTTCCGCGTAGCCGCGGCTTCGCGCGCGCGCTTCCATTTCATCGGGCGACATCAGCATTTCGTACTCAAGCCTGAGCCTGTTCTGGGCAATCATGAGTTTTCGTTTCATCGATTGCAGTTTTTGCACTTCGTAAAACTGGTGGACCGCCTGGATCGACGGATAGGTATACAAAAGTATCGTAAGCAGAAAAAGCGCTATGCTGAGGCCGTAATAAATCTTGTCTTTTTGCTCCATTCTGGATTTTTCGCGCGCGAATGTGGGTATCATGCGTCAACCTTCTTCACTACGCGAAGCTCTCTTCGCTACGCGAAGCTCTCTTCACTACGCGAAGCTCTCTTCACTGCGCGAAGTTCTCTCCACTGCGCGAAGTTTTGCGCTGCGGGCGCGGGGGTTTTTTTCCATCTCAGTATGCCGTGGCCGTATCGGTTTTCCAGACAATTTCCTTACCTTGGGTTTTATATGGCAAATACACACCGGCAGGCCGGGGGGACAGACGCATCCCTTTGCAAGACGCGCGAAAACGCGTTTCGCTATCCGGTCTTCAAGTGAATGAAAAGAAATTACCGCCAGTGCGGAGCACGGCGAGAGATGATCCACGGCTGCGGTGATCGCGCTTTCAAGTTCTTCCAGTTCGCCGTTTACCTCTATACGCAGCGCCTGAAAGATTTTTGTTGCGGGATGGATGCGCCGCGCGCCGCTGCGCGGAATGGCGGATTTTACCAGTTCGGCCAGCTCCAGCGTGGAGGTTATACGTTTTTCCTCTCTTTGTTTTACAATACGCCGCGCAACGCGGGCCGCATAACGTTCTTCGCCGTACTCCTTGAAAATCGCCGCAAGTTTTTTTTGAGTATAGCCGTTAACGACCGCCCCTGCGGTGAGTGTCTGCGAGCGGTCCATCCGCATGTCAAGCGGACCGTCCGCCATGAAGGAAAACCCGCGCTCCGGGTCGTCCAGCATGAATGATGAGACGCCGAGGTCCATCAGAATGCCGTCCACCTTACGTCCGCCCAGTACTTCATGGATGTTCTCAAAACGGTCGCAATGCAGTTCCACGTTACCCCCAAAAATATTCAACCGTTTGCGGCAACTCCGCAAAATTTCCTTATCCCGATCGATTCCGATCAGGCGGGCGTTTTTACCCCCTACCGAAAGGATGGCTTCGGCATGACCGCCGCCACCCACAGTGCAATCCAGATAAATTCCGCCGGGATGCGGATCGAGGATCCGCAGCGCCTCTTCAAGCAGTACCGGTTCGTGCGAAAATTCACCATTACAATATCTCCAGGTCATCCAGATCGTCCTTGATGCCTACCCCAGGCGCCTCGGCGTCCCTGCGTTCCCAGTCGGACTGGTTCCATATCTCGATATGATCGATCATTCCAACGATCCGCACCTTTTTGTCGAGCTCGAAGAAAACTCTGCGGAGTTCCTGCGGTATAAGGAGCTTGCCGTTTTTGATGGTTCCGTGGAAGAAATTGGAAACTATCCTGTGAACCTTCGCGCGGTTTTCTTTCTGCTTGCTTTGTTCGGCCAACCGCTGCCCCATAGCTTCGAAAGATTCTCTTGGAAAAGCCGATAGACAATGCCGCCACCTGGCAATCATCAGCGTCTTGTCATCCCCCACCAATTTATTGATAATGGACGGTATATGTACACGCCCTTTATCATCCAGAGTTCCCGGGTAATTGCCGAAAAACATGGTTTTACACTATTGTCCACTTCGTAACATTTTAAGTCACATCATCACATAAACGAGAAGGCTAGTCAAGAAAGAAAATTTTCGGTAGCGTATCAAACTGATACGCAAACGGTTTATGTGTTAGATTGCAAAGTGATGAGGAATAACGTGGTGTCCGGATGGCGCGGATCGGATGAATATTACGACGCGCTGATACGTACCTACGGCAGGAAGATGATAAAAAATCCCAGATCTTACGCCTTTGTTTCCATGGCGAATACTTGTCTGAAAGCCAAAAAGCCGAAGATGGCTCTTGAAGTTCTGAAAAAGGGAATGGAGCACCACCCAAACCTTTTAAGCGCCCATCTTTGCAGGGCAAAAATTTACATCGAAATCAACCAGCTTGGCCGGGCAATGGATATGCTTGTTAACATCATCGATCAAAAACCCGAAAACCTGCATGCCCGAAAACTTATGGCGTTTATCCATCTCAAAGTCGGCAGGCCGGAAGAAGGGCTTGAACAGATTGACGAAATTAAAAAGATCGAACCCTACCACCCTCCTCCCGCGATCCTCAGCAAAAAACTGCTTGCGCTGCAAGAACTCCATAAAAAAAGGGTCGAGCGGCGCAAGATGATAGTGTCGACTCTTGAGCAGTGGCTCTCCAACAGCTCCAGTATGCTTGTAAAAAGCGGATGAAAGTTCTGATTATAAACGGCCCCAACATCAACCTGCTGGGAAGGCGTGAAAAGACTATATACGGAGACCTTTCCTACGAGGAGTTATCCGAAAATCTCTACGCTGCCGCAAAGGAAAAGGATCAGGAAATAGAAATATTCCAGTCCAATCACGAAGGGGAAATAGTCGACCGCATTCAAAGCTCATCCGGGGAATTCGGGTTCATGATTATTAATCCTGGCGCATACACGCACACCAGCCTGGCGATACGCGATGCGCTTTTGTCGGTTGGAACGCCTTTCATCGAGGTGCATATCTCCAACATTTACGGGCGTGAGGAATTTCGGAAGCATTCATATATTTCAGACATAGCGGATGGCGTAATCTCCGGGTTCGGGACGGACGTCTATTTCCTGGCGCTTGAAGGCGTGCAGTCCATTCTTTCGTCACAAAAAAAATAAAACGCTCAGTTACGTACGCGGCATTAAATGGATAAAATCGTTTACCGTAAAAGAGTAAAGAATCTCCGAAAGCGGATTGCGGAGTTGGGTCTTGACGGGTTCGTCACCTTCAATCCGAAGAACGTTAGATACCTCACCGGTTACAGCGGCACTTCCGGCGCGGCGGTTGTATTCAAGTCCTGCGCGTTTTTCATAACCGATTTCCGGTACAAGACGCAGGCAAAGCAGCAGGTATCGTCAATGCGGCGCGTAACGGCCGCATCGTTGATAGGAGAAGCGGGAGCAAGGATAAAAGAGAGCGGCGCAAAACTTGTGGGTTACGAAGAGGATCGTCTTAGCGTTTCTCAATTCAGACAACTTAAGAAAAAGGCCGCAAACGCCAGGTGGAAACCGGCGGCGGTTGTCGATGAACTGCGGGTCGTAAAAGACGCATCGGAAATAAGGCTCCTTGTAAAAAACTTTTCCATGCTGGAAAAAGCGTTCCGCAATCTG
>BTTC01000137.1:0-5381 GCA_036244935.1 bacterium
TTTTATTAAAAACAACCCGGATGAAATGCTGGAGACAAACGACGAAATGGTCATACCTCTTAATACGCGGAAGTTTGAATACCTCGCCTATTTCTCCGCCATCCGGCGCGCCGTGGAGACCGTATGGTTTTACCCCAACCAGGCCATGATAAACGGTATCGGCGGGCAGACGCTTGTACGTTTCACAATAGTCAGGGACGGATGGATGGAAGAGGCGAAAATCATATCCTCCTCTGGGGAAACCGTGCTGGACAAGGCCTCTGTCATGGCGGTCAGGGGCTCTGCGCCGTTTCCTCCGTTTCCATCAACGCTTACGAAAAAAAAGATTCACGTAGTGGCAACGTTCACGTATAAACCGGTTTTCAGCGCGGTGCCGTAGGTTAGATGCGCTCCGTCCGTTCCCTCCCCGCTATGAAGATAACGGGCGCAAGGGTTTACGATCCCGTAAATTCCATAAACGGCGCAGTGAAAGATATTTTTACTAACGGCAGCAGGATTGCGGCAAGGGATACCGGAAACGGAAAAATAATAGACGCAAGCGGCTGTGTTGCTATGGCGGGCGCGATAGACGTTCACTCGCACCTGCTGGGAATATCGCAGCTTGCGCGGCTTACCGGAAAAAAAGGGCTGCAAAGGTACGCAAGTCCCCAAAAACTTTCAAAAGAATACCTTGCTCAAGGGATCACCTTTTTCGTGGAGGCGGGCCTTACGCGCGATCAGCTGATGGAGACCGCATCGGGCGATGAAAAACCGGACATTGAATATGCGGCGCTTCAACTGGCCTGTATAAAGCCGGGACGGGATAAGGCGGATAAAGATTTTTTAACTTTTAAATACGTTGGCGATACGGCGGTGAAAAATTTTTTGCTTTCGCTCAACGTCAAAACCTCCGAGCCGCCGCCTCACGTACATCTGCCGCACCTTGCAAAAGGTGAAGGCTTTTTTACGCTGAATAAATTCCTCGAAAAACTGGGAGAAAAAAAATGCCACTTATCCCACGTATCGCATTACGCTATAGAGAATTCTGGAGGAAAGCTCAGGAGCGCCGCAAAAAAGGCGGCCATTCTTTTGAATATGTACAAAAACGTTACTTTAGATCTTGCGCCAATCGCCTTCGGCCAGGCCACGTCGTTTACCGTTGACGAAGAACTTTTGCACAGAATAACGCGGTCCGGCGGAGGCGAACCGGTATCACACCCAGAATCTCCATACGCGGCGGCGGAGTACGCATTTAAAAAAAATAGATACCTGGATTCCATATTATGGATAACCGGAATGGAATTTTTTCTTTACATCGAGGATTTATCACGCGCGTCTCTTTCAATGGATTTTCCTTCAGGCGGCGGCATCGGATCCTATCCTTCAGTCATCGCCTGTCTTATGGATAAAAATAAAAGGGACGCCGTACTAAACTCGCTTGATCCCGAGGCGGTCGCCGTCTCGTCGCTCGGCTCGCTGGAGCGGGAGTATACCCTCTATGACGTTGCAACCGTAACCCGCGCGTCGCCGGCCTATGCCTGCGGGTTTAAGGATAGGGGACATCTCGGCGAGGGCGCCGTTGCGGACATGGTTATTTACGATGTACGCGATGATATCGAAAAAATGTTCCGCGTACCGCGCCATGTTATAAAAGACGGCGAGATGGTTTACCCCGTCACGTAACAATGAAGATTAATTCTGTAATAATAGACGACGTCCATGCCGAGGCGTTTGAGTCTGCATTTGCGCGGCTGGTGGTAACCGCGCGCAGCGGCGGTTGGGTGGGCGCGGCTTCGCAGGCGGCGGTCGGCTGCGCCACGTCTGTTATCGGATGTGGGTGCGAGGCGGGTATCGAGGCGCTCCGCGGCGATTTCAAAACTCCTGACGGAAGGCCGGGTCACGAACTTTTGTTTTTTGCCAAGACAAAAGAGAAGCTGCAAAGAGAACTTATCAAAAGGGTTGGACAAACTCTGCTGCCTGCGCCGACGGTTATGGTTTTTAACGGACTTGAAAACGGTGATGATTTTCCGCTGGGAACAAAGGTGGGGTATTTCGGAAACGGTTTTGAGAAAGTGGAAAACCGCCACGGCAGGGAGTGCGTGGTTGTACCCATAACATCTGGAGAATTTGTTGTGGAAAAAACGGTCAGGATCGCCAAAGGGGTGGCCGGCGCCAATTTCTGGGTTTTCGCCTCAAGTTACAAGGCGGGTCTTAAAGCGGCGGAAAAAGCGGTACTGGCAATATCCCCCCTGCCCGGCGTAATCTTACCGTTTGCCGGGGGCGTAACGGCATCGGCAAGCCGTATGGGATCGCGCTACCCGTTTCTTAACGCATCCACGCAGGAAGATTTTTGTTCCGCCATTAACGCCCAAAAGAACCCAAATACAAGGTTGCCGGACGGCGTGGAAGCCGTATTCGAGATAATAATTGACGCGGTATCTTTAAAAGCGGCAAAAGAAGCCATGGCCAAAGGTATCCGCGCAGCGTGCGTGGGGGGAGTAGTGAAAATAGGCGCGGCAAGCTTCGGCGGCAATCTTGGAGGGTTAAACATCAGGCTGCGCGAACTTTTTGAAACGTAACGGTTACAACCCCAACTTAAACTACCCCTCCCCCAAAAAAAATCCAAGATAGCTGGAAAGCTACAACAGCGGTTAACAAAAATTAGCCCAGTTGGATGAGTTTTAATACATCCGTCATCCGTCCAACAACAATACTGCTTGTTTCTCAATTAGTTAGCTTTGGCATATGACTTGCTAATTACAGGGAACGGAAGGTAGGACACAATTTTATATAGAGGTGATTTACGATGGAAGAATATGCGCTGGACTTCAATACTTTGGCGGAAGGATTAAGGGCTATTGACTTTGACAGAAAATCTTTTGAGTCGCTCGCTTTTATGATGCTGCCTGTTTTGCTTTACGTTACGTTTGTCATCAAGACTTTCAAGTCCAGCAGCAGCAGCGTGGTAAACAGCGAAAACAGTTATTGGGTTTATAAAAAGGGAAATGCCAACCCGTACCACAATCTTATAACGCGAGGACAGGGCAACGGAACATTTGGATATAGCGGAAACGGGGCGTATCCAAACCAGCAGCGCATAGAGATGCTGTCAAACGGCATGATGATATTACGGAAGCCGAACGCCCAGGGAACGGATGACGAAGAAACGCCTATTCAGGAATATAGCAGGGATAGTCAACAGATAATTACTGAAACGTCCAGAATTTCTCAATAGTTTGATAACGAGGGAAGAAGAGGGGGAGTGGGAGCCTTTGGGCCGATACGCTGTCGGTTGCGATTTGCCGCTCGAAGGTTTTCTGTAATGCGAAGGATGTCATGGGGGGTATCCTTCGTATGATGCCTTGCCGTACCCGGATGCGGCACGGCATCAATTTCTTATTACCGCGCACAAAACCTGATTTTGCGAAATCCTGCGCGTTGTCCTGCATTTTTCTCGGTCGACATGCTGTAGCAGTATGCCTCCTTCCCAAAATGCTTCGACAATGAATAAAGCGGCCTAACAGATACCCAGAACGATTATGGCCTGGTTTCGCATACTTATGCCGCCATCCGGCCCCGCGTGCTTTTGTACGGCTTCCTTGACCGCTTCCCATGCTTCAGCTTGCAGCTGGGGCGGATGATCTTTCATCAACGCCTTGAGGTGGCCGGAAACGTCTTTCGTAAATTGTACGTAGGCATCGGCGGATGGCCAGGCGAAGGTGACGGTTTTCCTTTCTATCTGCACGTTATTGAAACCCGCTTGCTCGAATGAGAGTTTAAGCGCGTCGGTATCCGCCATTGCGAAAGGCCCCGGCGCCCCTTCCGGCGGTGGCGGCGCTTTGAGAACCTTGCGTAAAATTTCCACGTTTAAACTTATCGACTGAACCTTTTGCGGAACATCCCATACCGCCGCGGCGAATCTTCCGCCGTCGGCCAGATGACGCCTTATCGATTTCAAAGCGGATTGCCTGTCCGGCATGAACATAAGCCCCCACCGGCACAAAACGGCATCGAAGGGTTTTTCCGGCAGGTCAAGCAGTTCGCCGTCCATCTCACGGAACTCCATGTTGGAAAGCTCCAGCGCCCTGGCTCGTTCCTGCGCTACGGCAAGCATCTGCGGCGACTGATCGGTGGCTACCACGCACCCGGACGGCCCCACGATCCTGGCCGCCGTCACTGCCGGCTCACCGATACCGGTGGCGACGTCCATTACTTTGTCTCCCGGTTTTATACGGGCCAGTTCAACCAATAGGTTGCTTATTACCTGCGCGCCGGATTCCAGCGTCGTCCACCACTTCTTCCAGCCGACGGCCGCCAGTCCCCAGTTTTTTTTCTGCTCCTCCTTTAACTTTTCAGAATCCGGACTCTTTGAATTCATTTTATGTTCTCCCTGTACCCGCGTTTTTTTACTTTTTCATTTTTCGTTTATTGCGTAATCATCTCTCTCAACAGCGCAATTCTAATACGGATCAGTCGAAAATAGAGAATAAAATACAGGATTGAGCGTAGAATATTTTGAAATGGGGGGTTATTTGGATAAGATAGTCTGATTCAATTAAAATATAACTATGGGAAAAAGTAAAAACGTTCTTTTGGGAATCACCGGCGGGATAGCGGCGTATAAAACGCCCGATCTTGTACGGCTTTTACGCAGGAAAAATCTGGGCGTGCATGTTGTAATGACGAAAAGCGCCGAACTGTTCGTAACCCCCACGACGCTGCATACCGTTTCCGGCGCTCCCGTTATCACCGCCGACCGCGACCTGCGAAATAACCCGCTGGAGCATCTGGACGCCGGCAAAAAGGTGGACATGGCGCTGATCGCCCCGGCAACGGCCAACTTCATCGGCAAGCTGGCGGGCGGAATCGCCGACGATCTGCTCTCCACGCTCG
The DNA here is from genome assembly GCA_036244935.1 of bacterium. Taxonomy (GTDB): domain Bacteria; phylum Nitrospinota_A; class UBA7883; order JACRGQ01; family JACRGQ01; genus BTTC01. The sequence goes on from BTTC01000137.1 coordinate 4,873, forward strand.
TTTTGGCTCTGGAATGCCCGCTGTTCGTCGCGCCGTCCATGAACCCCAGGATGTTTTCCAACGCTGCGGTGCAGGAAAATCTCAAAAAGCTCGCAGACCGCGGAGTGCAGATAATACACCCCGCCAAAGGTGAAACGGCGTGCGGCGACGTTGGCGAAGGAAGGCTGCCGGCGCTTGACAGGCTTGAGGCCATTGTTGAGATCGCCCTGGGGCTTAGCTCCGATATGACCGGCAAAAAAGTGCTTGTAACGGCCGGTCGAACGGAAGAACCGATGGATAGCGTGCGCTTTATATCAAACCGCTCCTCGGGAAAGATGGGTATTGCGCTGGCAGCCGCAGCGCGCGACCGCGGCGCCGAGGTAAAACTTGTACACGGCATGGTTTCACAACCGCTGCCGGAGATGACCGAAAACATCTTTGTCAGGCGAACAGAGGAGATGTACGAGGCCGTCATGCGGCGCTTTTACGATTGCGACATAATAATAATGGCGGCGGCCGTTTCGGATTAT
>BTTC01000138.1:0-5336 GCA_036244935.1 bacterium
AGTGGAGAAGATTGCGCTGGAAGTCCGTCATCTTCAGCGCACGGAAGTGCTGGAGGTGGAGGAATTTTTTTCCAAAGGGCAAAAAGGGTCGTCCGCAATGCCGCACAAGCGCAACCCGATAACGTGCGAGCAGATGTGCGGTCTTGCAAGGATCGTCCGGTCAAACCTGCAGGCGGCGCTCGAAAACGTCGCGCTGTGGCACGAGCGGGATATAAGCCATTCGTCGGTGGAGCGGGTGATCCTGCCCGATACGACAACCCTTGTCCACTACATGCTGGAAAAGACGGCTAAACTGATAGGGGGATTGCTTGTATACCCGGACAGGATGCGGCGTAACATGGACGCTTCGTTCGGGCTTTTTTACTCCCAGCGGGTTATGCTGGAGCTTGCCGGTACGGGACTTTCGCGCGAGGAAGCATACGCCATAGTACAAAAGACGGCAATGCGTTCGTGGAAGCACGAAAAACCTTTCAAGGAACTGACGCTGTTGGAAAGCGGGATAACCGGCAGGCTGTCCCGCGAAAAGATTGAAGAATTGTTTGACCTGAATTATTATCTAAGGAAGGTGGATACGATTTTTGAACGGGTATTTTCGTGAAAATGCAATACTCACGGTAGCGTTATCCTGAGCCTTTCGAAGGATGGTTCGACCGTTCGATTCACAAAACTCACGGATCACCGTGATACTGGGCGTGGGTTAGAAAATTTTGGAGAAAAAATTTGAAAACGGATCAATCTAATGAGATACCGCAAAAAGCGGAAAAACTTTACGAGGGCAAAGCGAAAATTATCTACGCAACCGCCGACCCCGACCTCGCAATACAGTATTTCAAGGACGACGCATCCGCGTTTAACGCCAAGAAAAAAGGGACCATCCGCGAAAAGGGGATAGTGAACAATGCCGTATCCAGCAGGATATTCGAGTTTCTGGGCGAAAACGGCGTAAGGACGCACTTTGTAAAAAAACTATCCGAACGGGAAATGCTTGTACAAAGGGTGTCTATAATTCCCGTGGAGGTTGTTATGCGAAACGTCGTGGCCGGATCGCTTGCAAAGCGCATGGGAATACCCGAGGGGAAGAAGCTGCCGAAATCGATACTGGAGTTTTATTACAAGGACGACGCGCTTGACGACCCGATGATAAACGAATACCACATGCTTGCTTTTTCGATGGCGGTCGAAGAAGAAATAGCAAAGATAAAGGAAGCCGCCCAGATGGTGAACGGGCTGCTTACGGGAATGTTCGATAAAGTGGGTATAGATCTGGTGGATTTCAAACTTGAATTCGGCAGATCCAAAGGGGGGATACTGCTTGCCGATGAAATCTCGCCGGACAGCTGCAGGTTGTGGGATCAGAAAACCGGCGAAAAGATGGACAAGGACAGGTTCCGTTTCGATCTTGGAAAGGTCGAAGAATCTTATGGCGAAATAGCAAGGCGGATCGGCGGCGTATGAAGGCCAGGATAACCATTTCTCTTAAAAACGGTATTCTGGATACGCAGGGCAAGGCGGTGGAGCATTCACTTCATTCACTGGGATTCGGTTCCATCAGCGGGGTGCGGATAGGCAGGCATATAGAGATGGAGCTGGATGGGCGCAGCGTCGATAGCGCCGGGAAAGAGGTGGAGGAAATGTGCGAAAAACTTTTGAGCAATCCCGTTACGGAGAACTACCAAATCCAAATCGTCCCGGATAAAGGAAAACAAGATGGATAAAAATATCATTAAAACCCTGATGTGTGAAGTCCCCCACTTCGATATGCTGGATAAAAATGAGCTGGAAATAATGGCCGATCACATAGACTACATGAAGGTGGACAAGGGGAATACGCTTGTAAAGGAAGGCTCGGTGGGTGATTCGCTGTTTTATGTAATCAGGGGGCTTATAGAAATACAAAAGGAAGCGCTGGATGGACGGCAGACGGTGCTGGCAAGGTTCAGCAAGGGCGCCACGGTTGGCGAAATGGCGATAGTGGAAAAGGCCGTAACGCGGTCGGCTACCGCAACGTCGCTTGAAAGAAGCGAGCTGCTGGTACTGACGAGAAAGAGCTTCGATGAACTGGCTAAAAGCCATCCTACCGTCGCGCTCAAGATAGTTCAAAACATAGCCGGAATGTTGAGCCAGCGGCTGCGCTACACCAGCGGGCGCTTCGCCGACGTATTCCAGTAACCGGTTAACCGATAGTGGCTGAATCTCCCGCGCGTTTCGGCGTGGTAATCTTTCCCGGCTCCAATTGCGAGCGCGATACCATGCACGTCATCGAACAGACCGACGGAGCGGTGGTGCGCGGGATATGGCACAAGGAAACATCGCTGGACGATATAGACGTGCTGATACTCCCCGGAGGATTTTCATACGGCGATTACCTGCGCTGCGGAGCGATTGCCCGTTTTTCGCCGATCATGAAAGCGGTCGCCGATTTCGCAAAAAGCGGTGGAGTCGTCGTGGGTATCTGCAACGGTTTCCAGATACTTGTTGAAAGCGGCCTTTTACCGGGAGCATTGATAAGCAATGACTGCCTGCGTTTCGTGTGCAAAAACGTGTTCGTCCGCGTGGAGCGCGGCGATATTCCGGCAACCGAAGGTATTGAATCGGGATCGCTGCATCAAATGCCGATCGCGCATCACGACGGCCGCTACTACGCCGACGGGCAAACCCTGGAAAGACTAGAGGCGAACCGGCAGGTAGTCCTGCGCTACTGCGACGAAAACGGCCGGATAACGCCGCGCTCAAACCCCAACGGATCGCTTAACAACATAGCCGGCATATGCAGCGAGCAGGGTAACGTGCTGGGCTTTATGCCGCACCCCGAAAGGTGCGCCGAAACGCTATTGGGAAACGGCGGCGCAATCGGACAAAAAATTTTCGATGCCCTGCGGCTTTCCGCTACCCGTCGCCTTTGATAAAGCGCGTTATATCGTTGTAAAAGGCGAACGCCATAAGCGCCATTATAAGAAACATTCCTACCTTTTGGGCGATTTCCATTCCTTTTACGGAAACCGGCTTTCCCATTATCGCCTCCACCATGAAGAATGCAAGGTGGCCGCCGTCCAGGATCGGTATGGGCAGAAAATTGAGTAAACCGAGGTTAACGGAAAGCAGGCCCATGAACATCAAAAAAGGTATCAGTCCGGCCTCCGCCTGGTCGCCCGCTATCTTGAATATCATAAGCGGGCCGCCTATGGTGTCCGCCGGTACAACGCGCTGAAAAATCTTTACGATCACCAGTCCTGTGAGGTATGTGAACTCAACCGTTTTCTGCAAGCCGAGGTAAACGGCCTTCACGGGATTATACCGTATGAAAATATCGTCAGGGCTGATGCCGATGCGTCCCACGGCAATCTCTTCGCCGAAGATGTTTTTGGAGATTTTACGATCCGGTACGATGGTATATTGGGTGATAAGTCCGTCCGCTTTTTCCACTTTTACGGTTATTGCCTCGCCAGGCGATTCACTTATTATCTTCGCCAGATCGTCCCATGTTTTTATTGCCCGGTCGTTGATTTCCAGAATCCTGTCGCCGGCGGTCATACCGGCGGACTCGGCGGGCGAATCTTCAAGAACGTGCCTTATCCTGGTATCCGGCATGTTTACGCCGATCATGAAGACCAGCGAGAAAACCAGCGCGGCGAATATCATGTTCGCCACCGGCCCCGCGGATACGATCATGGCTCTTCGCCAAACCGGTTTCATGTTGAAGGCGTTATCTTTACCGGCGTCACCTTCATCCTCTTCGTCGCCGACCATCTTCACGTATCCGCCGAAGGGTATCCACGCCAAGCGGTACTCCGTTTCGCCGATCTTTTTGGTCCACAACGCCTTTCCGAAACCGATGGAGAATTTCTCTACGCCGACTCCCATCATGCGCGCCATCCAGAAATGGCCGAACTCGTGAACAATTATCAAAATCCCAAGTACTACTATCGCCGATAAAACGTAAATCATCTATTCACTTCCAATATCAAGTCGGGGTATTTCGACCCGTTCAACCCCTTTTGGTTTTATGAATACAAATTTTTCCGGGTCGATGCCTGTATTCAGTTTCATATCAGAAAACTCTATTTCGGTGCGGTTGCCCACCCTGTCGAACAGCGTAAACGAACGTATTGTAAAATCCCCGCGCTCCGCACGGATAACCACCCGCTTCACCGTAAGATTTTTCTCCTTTGGATGCAATGATAAACCCACATCGTTAATCTTATCTTTATTTGAAGCCGGTTCCAATTCAATATTGAAAAGTTCCGTGAGTTTTTTTTCCCCGATAAGGAAAAGTGCGGGCGAATGGCTGCCCAGAAGTCTTCCTATCGGTTCTACCATCACCTGTTTGTCACGCGGTACGTAGAAGTAAATCCATTTTCCGTCCGATAAAATAGTCTGCTTTTCCGGCTCCATGTATTCCCACCGCATTTTTAACGGTTTCTGCATGGCAACCAGGCCGGACGATTCCTCTGTCTCACCCATGGAGGCGTTGAAAAAGCGCTGTTTGAAACCCGCCGTAAAATTTTTTATATAAGCCATGCGGTTTTCCAGTTTTTTTACAATCTCATCTTTTGAAACCTCCGCCGCCAATGCCGGATGGATGCAGATAAACATCAACATGAGAACAGGTAGCGCGCGGATCATACGCTCCTCTTTCTGAAAAAGGGTGCGAGGATGAGTCCCGATACAAAACCTCCAACGTGCGCGCCCCACGCCACGGATCCGGGCGCGCCGACGTTCGATACCTGTATGAAAAACCACAGTCCGATTATCACCCATGCGGGCAGCGCAATAATCCTTATGAATATGAAAAACCAGAAAAGCGTAAAGACCTTCGCCCTGGGAAACGCAATTACGTAAGCGGCCAGTATGCCGGATACGGCGCCGCTTGCGCCCACCATCGGGATTTTTGAATGTACGTCCTGCAGGATGTGCGAAAACGCGGCAACGAATCCGCACAGAATGTAAAAGACGATAAAACGCACGGAACCCTGTATGTCTTCCACGTTGTTACCGAAAATCCACAGGAAAAGCATGTTCCCCAAAAGATGCAGTAAGCCGCCGTGCATGAACATGGATGAGAAGATGGTGCTTTGCACCGGCAACGGACTTTTTGGATTGAGATCCACGGAATTTATTATCTCGAACGGGATCGCGCCGTATTGCAATACCACGCGCTGAAATTCCGGCCCGGCCCTTAACTGCAAAATGTAAACAGCAACGTTTGCCGCGATAAGGGCGATAGTTAAAAACGGGTAATGTTTCGTGGGGTTGCTGTCGTAAAGAGGTATCATTCCACGCCCGAAAACGCATCGGCGGGTACACGTATCCGCCGTGATAACAACCGGGGCGAACGC
>BTTC01000139.1:0-5294 GCA_036244935.1 bacterium
CCAACGCTTTTCTTTTTTCCGTACTTATTTCACTCATTTTTCCCTCCCTTTACAAGCGGCATTTCCGCCAACTCCGTATAAATGGCCCCGTCCCGATGCAGCTCGCTTTTCATCAGAAAAATGCTGTAAACCAGCAGGCGGCCTATTTCTTTTTTGTGAAACTCCCTTATCTTCATAACCAACATGCTTTTGGCCTTGAAAGATTTTACCCGACCAATGGTCAAATGGGGTAAAAAATCTCTTTCCTCACGAACAAAACCCAGAGCCGACATCCCGTCTTCCACGCAATGCGTAAGTTTTTTAAGGGGTTCTACGCCCTCTTCGATTCCGGCATAAACAACGCGCGGATAGCGGGGGTTGGGTATTACATCTATGCCTTTGAACTGCAATTCGAAAGACGAACAGTCCCGAACGCACTTTTGCAGTGATTCCTCAACGTCCCCCATTCTGGCGGTTTCAACATTGCCGAGAAATTTAAGCGTAATATGAAGATTCTCCGGTTTCACCCACCGCACGTAGGGCCCCGCTGATTTTAACCGCTCTGTTACCCTTTGCATTGAGCCGCGCAATTCCTCGTCAAGTTTAACCGCCACGAAACTTCTTGCCGTTTCCATGAGCGGATAATGTATCATTTATCCGGTTTAATGGCGAACCGCACGGGTTTTATACTTTATATATAAAACGTATAAAATATCCGCACGGGTTTTATACTCTATATATAAAACGTATAAAATATCCGCACGGGTTTTATGCTCTATATATAAAACGTATAAAATATCCGCACGGGTTTTATGCTTTATATATAAAACATACAAAATGTCTGTTTTACATAGGGATGATTTATGCGTGAATATCACAAAATATGCCGATGTCCGACGAAACGGTAACGCTTGCGGCCAGCGGCCTCGTAAAAAATTTTCCATTTGATTCGCGGCGTATAGATGTTTTACGCGGCGTTGATTTACGCGCGCAATCGGGGGAGCTGATCGGCATAGTTGGCGCGTCCGGCACGGGGAAATCCACCCTTTTGCAGATACTCGGAGGGCTGGATAAACCGAGCGAAGGCAGCGTGAAGATCGACGGCGTGGATATTCTTTCGCTAAGCGACGATAACCGCACAAGGTTAAGGGGCGGCAAGGTTGGATTTGTATTTCAGTACCACCACCTGCTGCCCGAGTTTTCCGCGATGGAAAACGTTATCATTCCGGCCAAGATCGCCGGTAACGACGAAAAGAAAACACGTAAAAAAGCCCTGGAACTTTTTGAATCGGTGGGGCTGGCGCACCGCACGGAGCACCGTCCCGGCAAATTGTCCGGCGGCGAACAGCAGCGCACCGCCGTTGTACGCGCCCTTATAAACGATCCCATATTACTTCTGGCGGACGAGCCGACGGGTAATCTGGACGAACGCACGGCGGACGATATTTTTGAGCTTATCAAAAAATTGATCAAGGAAAGGGGTCTTGCCTCTATCGTCGTTACGCACAACCTGAGGCTGGCGGACAGGATGGACATAGTCTACGAACTCCATGAAGGGAGGCTTCGTAATACCGGGAGGAAGGGGTAATTAAAAAACCTTCAGAGGCAACAAGGGAAGAAGCCGGATACAGGGTGGCGCTGATGCCGATGTACAGGGTCATTCTGCACAACGATGAGGTAACGCCCATGGATTTCGTTGTAGCCGCACTGGTGAGGTTTTTTGTTTCGGATGAGAAAAAGGCGGAGGAGATAATGATGGAGGCGCACGAAGAGGGTAGGGCGACGGCGGCCGTGATGCCGTTTGAACGGGCTGAATTTTACGTATCGCGCGCGCAAGACTATGCCCGCATAAATGATTACCCGCTTTCGTTTTCAATCGAACCTTGCGATTGAGCGTGATATAAATTAACGCTGATGAATAAAACCCGCCGGAAACAGGAAGAAAATCTTACGTTTTCCCGATCGCAGGTTTACCTGATTCTTGGATGCATCGCGGCTATTGCCGTCCTTGCGTTCACCATCGGACGTATTTCAGGCGCGAAAGGCGACCGAAAAGAGGCATCGCGGATGAGCAGCCGGGCAGCGTCGGAAGCGGAAGTTTTAAAAGAAATAACGGGTTTTGAGGAGCGGCTGAAAGACGTGTTGAAAAAAACCGGGCGCGTTGTAGAAAAACCGGGCGTGGAGAAAAAATCTGAAAATCGTACCGGAGCCGACGCGAATAAAGTAGAGCTTTCTTTCGCCGAAAGGCTTAGCGAAGACCTCCGCGCCGAGCCGTTGAACGAATCTGAGCTGGAAATAAGGGTAAAAACCCTCGAAGAGATACCTCGTAAAGCCGCCGTGCCGACGGAAAAAGAGGTCGACGTGAAAGCAAACAAGCGGCCATGGGATTTTTTTGCGGAACCTGCCGCAAAGGATACCGGCAGACTTGTAAAAAACGTTGTGCGCGAGCCGCTTATGCCGCCAACCGCCGTATTGCCGACGCCCGGACAGTTTAATTCAATTCCCGAAAAGCCGGTTGAACCGGTTGAAAAACCTAAACGTAGCGATGTTCTAAAAAAGCCGCGATATACGATCCAAGTGGCGTCGCTACCCTCCGAAGATGATGCAATGACGCTTCATCTCAAACTTAAAAGGAAAGGTTATGATTCGTATATAAGGAAGCTGGTGCGTTCAAAAGCAGTTTGGTACAGGGTTCGTATAGGCGCGTATGAAAAACTGTGGGAAGCTGAAAAATACCTCGACAAGCTGAACAACCTTGAACGGCTGGAGGGTATTATCATGAAATACGAATAACCGTGACTTTCTTTTAATCTTTTCCTGTCGGAGGAGTGCCAAGAAACGGGTCGCTTTCGGGAGCCGGTGAACCCGCGATTCTGCGGACAGTCCCAATTTGTCCCACGTGGGTCAGGGCGTCGGCGATGGCGCCGTTCAGCAAAATCCAGAAGGGCTGGCCCATGAAACGCAATTGCGCCAGCTTCTCATTTTCCAAGTCCGAAAAAATTCCTTTGAGCCGTACGCACATATGAAGAACACTTGCGCGGCAATCCTCGTCATTGGCCGGTTTTTCCAGTCCTGCGCCCTGCAAATCCTTGTACACCCAATTGAGTAGGTCCCAGATGTGGAATTGCAATTCGCTTATGCTCCGGCAACCATCGCAGGGCTTATACCGGTAGATATCCGGATCAAGATTTTCGGTGACCCAATGGAAACGAAAAGCCAGGCCATCAATCAACCGGCACACGGCATTGGCGGCAGAAATTTCCTCGGGCGGGGTCGGCAGTTTTCTGTAGTCAATTTTAATCATGTCTGTTTTCACCTTTTTTTTAATGGTGTAAATCGTCAAAAAGGGTTATCCGTTTTATCTTGTTGTAGCGGTCTTTTATATCGTTGAAGTTAAGGTCGGTTAATCGATCCAGGCTGAACGCCTCCACGTTGAACGACGCGAGCGCGCTGCCTACGATCATTGCCTGACGGATCGTTTCGCCGGTTACTTCTCCGCGTTTTGCCAGGTATCCCATAACGCCGCCCGCAAATGTGTCGCCCGCGCCGGTGGGATCATACACCTCTTCCAGAGGGTACGCGGGGGCGGAAAATATATCGTTGCCGTAAAACGCAAGCGCGCCGTATTCTCCCTGTTTTATGATTACGGAATGCGGTCCCATATTCATGATTTCCCTGGCGGCCTTTATGAGGCTCGGCTTGCCCGTCAGCTCTCTTGCCTCCGCTTCGTTTACTATGATCATGTTCGCCATGCCTATCGCCTCAAGCAGACGCTCTTTTTTATTTTCGATCCAGAAGTTCATGCTGTCGAGCGCTATCAGCTTCGGGGAGTTCGTCTGCTCGATCACTTTTATCTGAAGATCGGGGTCTATGTTGGCAAGGAATATGAACGGCTGTCCTGCTTCTTCTTCGGACAGCGTTGGTTTGAATTCCTCCAGTACGTTAAGGTGGGTTTCAAGGGTGGTGGCGGTGTTGAGATCGAAACCGTACGAACCCTTCCACCGGAACGTTTTGCCCGGCAGGGTTACCAATCCGTTCGTATTGATCTTGTGTTTATCGAATACCTTCAAGTGTTCCTTTGGGAAATCCTCACCGATAACCGCCACCAGCCGCACGCTGGTGAAGTAACTGGCCGAAACGCTGAAATATGTGGCGGAGCCGCCCAGCGCGGAGTCCGCTTCCCCAAAGGGCGTTTTTACCGAATCTATCGCTACCGTTCCGACTACAAGTAAACTCATTTTACCCCCATCTTTATTCTTTATTCTTTATAATTCCTCACGGCTTGCCGTGGGGTTACCTGTTTTCCCTTCTCACCATGATGAAAACATGTCATCCCGAGCTTACCGAAGGATCGAAGGGCGGTATGATCGGCACAAGCGGTACAAAATATGTTCAATCAAAATACCTCATGCTGGATTTTTTAAACTCGCGGCTGCTGTAAAGCAGCCGGTATTCCTTCACCCCCGTTTTTTCGGAAATTCGTCGTGCCACTTCCTCGCAGTCGTGCTTCGACTTGCCGTGGATCATGGTAAAAAGGTTGTACGGAAAATCGTCGAACGAAGGCCGTTCGTAACAGTGCGATACTTCATCGAAAGATGCCATGACTGCTCCCAGCCGCTCGCGGTCGTCCGGGTTCGGCACGGGCCAAACGCCCATCCCGTTCACGGCAAAACCCGCCTTTTGATGCCGCAGCGTGGCGCCGTATCGACGTATCCATCCCTTGCCCCTGCAGTAGTTTATCTTTTCGATGACCTCCGCTTCGCTTAACCCCAGCTTTTCGGCAATCGTTTTGTACGGATTCATGTCCAGCGGTATATCGTCCTGAAGGCACCGCATGATGTTTTTGTCTATTTCATTTATCTCCGGGTTCATTGTTCGTCCTCGTCCTTGAATTTGAAATCCACCTTTATCTTGAACATCTTTTTTGCGGGCATGTTGCGTATGCCGTTTACTCCGCTGCCTTGGCTTATCCGGTTGAGTATTTCCCGTATTCTCTCATTCGATTCGGCGATGAGGGTAAACCATACGTTGTATTCGTGGCTGCGCTGGTAGTTATGCGTGACTTCCGGGAATTCGTTGATTACCTTTACGATGTCGTCAATTTTTTCTTCGGGTACCTTTACGGAACACAGCGTGCTGGTGAAATGCAGTTTGCGCGAATCGAAAGTTGCTCCTATGCGGCGGATTATGCCATCCTCCTTCATGCGTATTATACGGCTGTAGGCATCTTCTTCTGATATTCCCACCTGCGTGCCGATGACGGCATAAGGCCGCGAATCGACCGGAAACGCGGTTTGGATCATGTTTAAAATACT
>BTTC01000140.1:0-5276 GCA_036244935.1 bacterium
CATCCGGCTTGCGGAAATAGACCTCGGGAAGATTCTGAAAGATGAACTGAAAAAAGAGCTGAAAAAAATGAATATCTCCACAACCGTGGTTGACAAGGACATCGGTTACGAACTCAGGTCCGTGCGGCCCACGGCTTCCGATATCGAATACACAAGAGAGCTTGGTTTCAGCGCGGCCGTACACCTTCTTGAAAACAACTCCGGCCATATGATGTCGATACAGGAAGGCCGTTTTGTTCCGATTCCCTTCAGTGAGGTTATCGATCCGGAAACGGGCAGGACGAAGATCAGGCTCGTGGACGTTACAACGCAATCATACAGGGTCGCCCTTGAATATATGATCCGCCTTAAAAAGGAAGATTTTACGGATAACGACCAACTCGGAAAGCTGGCGGATGCCGCGAACCTTTCCCCCGATGATTTCAAAAAAAGATTCGGTTATCTGGCGGGGCTGTAGGTAATGCCTCAGTTTTGAAGGTTCCAAATTCTTTTTAACGGTAGGGGCGAACCTGCGTGTTCGCCCTGTTCCGCGTCAGGGCAGACATGCTGACCTGCCCCCACAACAAGCTCACCATGACAAGCGTTAAACAAATTTGTTATTCGAAACCGGCGTTGTGTCTGCGCCGACAATCTGTTGGGAGCTTGGGCGCTTCTAAGGACAAATGTACACAAACCCGGTAATAGACGCCCACGTCCACGTCAGCGAAAACGGGGAGTGGTTCGGGCAGGACCGCGATGCGTCATACGAAAAACTCATGTCACAGATGGAGAACTCCGGCGTGGACAAGGGGCTCATACTCTCGCTGGCGCAGCTCAAGCAAAACGATTTCGTTAAATCGATCTGCGAAAAAAGCAAGGGAAAGCTTTTCGCGCTTGCAGGTTTTGACCCGCTCAAACAAAGCGTTGACGAGATCGGCGGTTACCTTGACGCCGATTGCTTCAAGGGTATAAAACTCCATCCGCGCCGGGAAAACTTTTCGCCGCTGGACGAAAGAGCGTTCCCGATATACGAAGCGGCAATGTCGAAAAATTTGCCGGTAAACTTCGATGTATTCGGTCATACGACGACCCTGCCCATGGACGATATACGCCCGTCCGTTTTCGACAGGCTTGCCAAAAAATTCCCCAAGCTCAAGATGGTACTTTCGCATTGCGGCGCGCCGTGGGTTATGGAGGCGTTTTTCGTTGCGAAGTCGAATAAAAATGTCTATCTGGACTGCTCGTTCATCATCTCGAGGTTCGGGGATTCGTCGGTATTTACCGACCTGCTGTACACCGCGAAGCATCTGGACCAAAAACTTATCTACGGCTCCGATTTCCCCGAAGAACCGGTAAACCGCTACCTGTCTCTTGCCAAGATAGCTTTCAAGGAACTCCCCGAAGAGAAAAAGAGCAATATCTTCGGCCTTAACGCCGCGCGGGTATACGACCTTAAATGACGCGAAAAGAAACCTTGATGATTCTTGGCGGCGGCGTCGATAACGAGCCTGCTATGACCTCGCTTAAAGAACACGGCTACCGGCTTGTACTGGTTGACGGAAACGCGGATGCGCACTGTTTCGCCATAGCGGACTCATGCGGGAAATTCGATTTCCGTGACGTGGAAAAGGCGATCGAACTCGCGCGTAAGGAAAACGTGAAAGCAGTTTTACCTACCCACGACCGCGCGGTTGCGCCGGCGGCGAAAATTTCGGAAGCTCTATCGTTGAAAGGCGCCTCCGTCAAATCGGCAGAAACCGCTACAAGCAAAAAGTTAATGCGAAAAATCTGGCTTGCCGCGGGTCTGCCGTCGCCGAAGTTTGAAATTTCCTCCACACTGGAAGATTTTATGAAAGCTGTAAAAAAAACCGGCTTGCCCGCCATATGCAAACCGGTTGACGACGTGGGCGGAGGCAGCCGCGGAGTGATGAAGATCGACGAAAACACGAACCTCGAACAGGCGTATCGTTTCGCCGCATCCTTTTCCGAATCCAGCGAGATAATAGTGGAAAGTTTCTACAAAGGACTTGAGCACAGCGTTGAAGTCCTGATGAAAAACGGCACATCGACAGTTCTGATGGTTTCGGACAAAATCAAAACCGCCCCGCCCTACCGGGTCGACAAAAGCGTAATGTATCCCACCGCACTGAACGGCGGCGCCCTTGAAGCCGTAAAAAAGATTGCGGCTGAAGCGGCAGGCGCGGTCGGTCTGGTTGACGGCGCGGCGCACGTGGAGCTTTGCACTTTGCCCGGCGGGGAGGTCGTGCTGTTTGAAATCGGACTCCGCTGCGGCGGCGGCGCAACGCCTCACCCCATAGCGGAGCAGGTAACCGGAATCAACCAGATCGTCGAATACGCGGAGATACTGCTGGGTCGCGGCGGCAGCGGCATCCGCCCCATAAAAAAAGGGCGCGGAATGAGTTATCATTTTATTACATCGCGCCCCGGCCTGTTAAAGCGCGTTGAAGGTTTTTGTACGGCCTCCAGATTGCCCGGCATAATATCATCCTGCCTTACAGCCGGTGAAGGTGATACCGTTAAAGAGTTAAAAACGTCTTCGCAAAGGCTGGGATTCTTCGTTGCCTGCGGCAGTAACGCTGAAGAGGCTTACGAGCGCGGCATCGAGGCGGAAAAACATCTGCATTTCATATATGAAGGGTGAGCGATGTATAAAATCGTATTGGAAAAACAAAAGCTGAATTTTTCTGCGGCGCATTTCATAACTTTTGAGGATGAATGCGAAACGCTGCACGGTCACAACTACTACACAACCATCGAAATAACGGGAAAGCCGGATGAGAACAGCTATTTGATGGATTTCAAGATCGTTAAAAATGAAATGAAAAAAATATGCGACCAGCTGGATCATAAGTTCTTGCTTGCAACGGAAAACCGACATCTGGAAATCAAGCAAACCGGCACGCATTACGAGGTAATCTTCAAATCCAAAAGTTACATGTTCCCCAAAGAAGACGTGATACCGATACCGATTCCCAATACGACCGTGGAGATGCTTTCAAAATATCTATGCGAAGAATTGAAAAACGCGCTTAACGAAAGAGGCTATCTTGCGAATATATCATCGTTGGAGGTCGGCGTGGAAGAAACGGCCGGACAGATGGCCTCATGCAGGACAGATTTATAATGGCGCTTTACTCGGTCGTTTACGTTGCGTATCCCTTCAGCAGCCGCAGACTCTATCTTTGCAGCCGTTACCGGAAGGTTCGGTGGTAACCGGCGCGGCTCCGGATTTGGTTTCACCCGGCAAGCGCATCGCCGACCTTGAACAATCGAAAGGCTTTTCGCCTTCAACTTCAATTTTCGGCGGCACTGCGACGATAGAATCCGCGTATGGTTCCTTGCCTAGTATCTTGAAGGTCTTTTCGCATACGGCCATCCGCTGCCCTCTTGCAAGGACGTGTCCGTCGTCGTCTTCCACTTTTTTCCACGGCCCCTTGTAAATAACCGCCTGGTTTTTTTCGATGCAGGCTCCTTCCTTGCCCTTGCGGGCGGTTATGATGACCGAACGGTATTCGATTCCCCCGACGATTTTCCACGGTTTTTCGTCGTACTTATCAATCGCAATACCGTAAAAACCGCACTCTTCAAGTTTTTGGATAAAATCGTATTCCTGCAGCGCGCCGCTTATGCATCCGCTCCAGAGATTCTGGTTTTCTTTAAGATGCGGGGGGCTTTCCTCGTCCGAAACGATATCGGAAACAGCTATCCGGCCGCCTCTTTTCAAAACGCGGAACATTTCCCTGAAAAGCTGCGGTTTTTGATTGTCTTCTACGAGGTTCAAAACACAGTTGCTGACTATAAGATCAACGGAGCCATCCGGGATTAACGGTTTTTCTTCCTTCAGCGTTTCAAGTTTTTCGTTTAAGGTTTTGAGGTCTTCCGAGGTTTTTACCGGATGAGTTTTTAACAGTTCGTCCACCAGTTCCGGATCCGTTTTCAGGTCCTGGATGTAACCGCGTTTGAACTCTACGTTCTTGTATCCGATCCTCTCCGCAACCGGTTCCAGATTACGGTTGGCGAGGTCCAGCATCTCTCCGGTCATATCCACGCCGATAACCTTTCCTTTCGGGCCGACTACCTGCGAGGCGATAAAACAGACCTTACCGCCGCCGGAGCCGAGGTCCAAAATGGTATCGCCTTCCCGCGCGTATACGGATGGGTCTCCGCAGCCGTAATCCCGCTCCAGCACCTCCTGCGGTATCGCCTTCAGATATTCGTTATCGTAGTTAACCGGACAGCACAGCTCCGCCGCCCTTTCCTGCGCCGCTTCTGAATAACGGCTTTTTACAGCGCCAATCATATGTATAACCTCTTCAAGAATTTTATATATTTATTTACTTAACCCGAATTGCCCATGGATAATTGGTTTCATCTGCCTGTTAACAGTTTATCTGTTCTTTGCGCTTCGTCAAAGAATCCGTATTGCGAGTTGTACATACAAAGTCCGCAAATAAATAAAACGCGCTTCATCCGTCAAGCAGCATGGAAACAGCGTATGCAATCCCGAATGCCGTCGGCAGGGTTATGACCCATGCGGAAATAATTTCAAATATCATTTTATTTCCGGCCCTGCGGCTGACGATGCCGACGCCTATCAGCGACCCGACGGAAACATGGGTGGTCGATACCGGCATACCGAGCCGGGACGCGAACAAGACCAGAAAACTGATGGTCAGGTTCGCAGCCAGACCCTCGTGTTGACTGATGGCGGTAATCTTGCGGCTCATCGTATGCGCCACCTTTTCAGATAGGAAAATCCCGCCCGCCAGCATCATGCATCCAACCATGACAAGAGAGTAAAAAACATCCTGCGAAAAAAAGGCGCCCAGCATCAGCAGGGATGCGATTTTAGGGGCATCGTTTACGCCTCTGGCAAAACAAACGCTGCAGCCGGACAGGACATGAAGGTATCCGCTGAAATTCATGCTTTTTGTTCCTGACGCATCGTCCACGCGTTGATTCGAATAGACCGGCTTTCCACCCAGGCCTGGATCATGCGCCGGCTCTGTTTTACAAAGAAATTTTCTGCCGAACCATGCGCCGCTTTGTAAAAACCGCCCCGCCAGAGGTATGCTTCCGATCTCGCATATGCAATCCGGTATCCTGTCAATAAAAGATTTAACGGATTGCAGGCTGTTACAGAGCAGATAAGTAAGCGCAGCGGCAATAAAAGGGGAAAGGACAAGGGGAGGAACGGCGGTATAAAAAAGCGCTGAAAACCGCATCTCATGACCCATGAAATAAAAACCCGACCCCGCAAGGGCGCCAAGCAGGGC
>BTTC01000141.1:0-5267 GCA_036244935.1 bacterium
ATAGCAAAGATGTACCGTCTTCCAAAACGATATGCCGCCCCATATCCTGTAGAATCCAAATTTTTCCTTGTTGCGAAAAAACGGAACCCACCACGGAATCGTGAGTATGAAAACCAGAACGCCGAACATTACAAGGTCCGTAAAAGGGTTGCCTTTGGCGATAGCCGTTACTAGAATCCCCATCCCGCCTATGATCCCCACCGTGGTGTGAATAAAAATCGCCGCGGTATATGAAAGCGCCGATAGCAGCGGATGGTCGAAATATAAAAACGAAAGCGCCGATAGTATAAAGCCCCACGCAAGGAAATCGACCCTCCCCACGATTATGGTATTCACCCGGTAGTACCAGCTCGAAAGGAGGTACGGAACCCCAAGCGCAAACCACGGATGACCCGCCGCTACCGCCAGAGCCGCTGCCGCCAGGCCGAATACAAACGTCTGAAGGAAAAGGTATCCTACGGGACCAAGCCAGCCCATAAGCATAAGCGGCGCGGGCGGGTAATAAAGCGTGTAAGGGTTTCCCATATAGCTGTCGAAGGATACGCCGCCGGAACCGTTTTGTTTAATCCAGTTCGATTTGACTATGTGCGCCGCCAGGTCGTTGGGTTTTTGGGAAAATGAAACCAGTTTTTCCTTTGCGGGATGACGCCAAAGCCGGTAGAGGTCGGCGGCGAACCATGCGGGCATTACCACCGCCTCGAAAATTTTCCTTGCGATGCCGGCTCCAGCCGCTCCAAGAGACGCCTCCTGCCTTGCGCGCTTAAGCGGCTCCCTATGGAAGTAAATTTTTTGTGAAGCGTGTGCAGAGGCGGTTATGGCGTAAAGGTGGACGTTCAGGTAGTCCATTTGCGCTTGAATACGGTTGTCCGCCGTAACGGGGATTACTGCAATATCCGGACGCTCCGCCTTAAGCATTCGTCTTACCGATGGCAGCAATAGCCGGAATACCGAAAAATTCTTGTAAGGAAAACGTACGATACGGTCGATCCTGCCGTCGGATTCATACTCGTCCGCCGCGCCGGTCTGCGTGAATAGCGTTATCCTGCATCCGGGATTTTCGCGTAGAAGCGAATCGATAACGGCGTCGACGTGCTTTTTCGGGGCAGACCTGAACAGTAACACTTTTACGCTTTTTACGTTTTTTACGCGGACATTAGCCATTGCGGTTTTTGCCCTGTCCAGAAGTTTTTCGGCGGCCCGGTGGGTCGGTTCGATGGACAGGCATCTGGTCAAGTGTTTAACCGCTTCACGGTAGTTTCCCTGCTCCGCATGAATTCCGGCCACGTGGAATTCAAGCGAAACGTAATGTTCACGGTTGGCCGCGCTGAAGCGCACGTGCGATTTACGCCGGTAAAACGCCAGCGCCTCATCCGCGCGTCCCGCATCCATGTAACAACAAACGAGGCCGCGCGTTACAGAAATTTCCCCGTAAGGTTCCGACGAAAGCGCGGAGTCCTTTATAAATTCAATACCATCGCGGTTTTTTGTTTTTCTGTAAAGATCGATCAAAAACTTATACGCGGTAAAACGGGTATCGGCGTCGTCCCACTCCGCCAGCAATTGAAAGGTTTTTTCAGCGCGGCGATAATCGCCCGTGGCCTGCGCAAGCGCGCCGGACTCGAACATCGCCTGCAGGTGCGCCGGGTTGAGCCTGACGGCTTTTTCAAACTGCTCCATCACGCCTTCCGTGCCGCCTTTGCAAAGAAGCTCCATGCCGCGGTTAAACGAAACATCGGCATCGGCAAGCAGCGCCTTTACGGTTTCGATATCGATTTCCACTTCGGGAGTTTCCTTTCGCCTGTCTTCGGCCAGCCTGTACACGCGAAGATTCATGGAGAAAATTTTGTCCAGCTCGTAGCGCAGCCCGGTAAGTTTTTCTACGACATCCATATCTATGGATTGAAGATGAAGGATAAAAAAAATCGGCGGCTTTTCGCGCAGCCCGGCAACAATGCTTTTAAGAGCTTTAACCTGCCACTCCTTAACGGGCGGCGCCAGTGAAGCTCCGCCCCATACCGGCCAAAGTCTGCCGGACAACATGTGCAAGTGGTAAAGGTATCCCCACTGATATACGTAATCCGACTTTGAGGTTCGGGATTTCATATACTCCGCGATTCTCGGCACAGCCGTAAGCTGTTCCATCTTGTGACAGGAAAACCTGCCGCGATGTTTTTCAGGATCGGCTCCGGCGGCAAGCGATTTTATATGACTGATGATAGCCGCGCCGAAAGACAGCGCAATCATAATCCACCATAACCGTTCGAAACCGTCAGTCAACAATAACCGCTGCGCGCCGAACTTTTCCTCCAAACCTACCGCCGTCCAGACGGACAGCACGGGAATGAACGGTATGAAATGGTACGGCCAGAACGTCCCCTGTATGAGAAAAACCGCCGCCGTCGCCGAAAACCACGCGGCAAGCGTAAGGTGCAGCGGGTCGTAAAATGAAATGTTAAACGATGTAACGTACAAAACGGGAACCACCGCAAGCGGCGCGGCCTCCATGAATAAAACAGAGCCGTTTTTAAGGAGCTTTATAAACGACCACCGGTCGGGATTATCCTGAAGCGCCCTGAAATATCCTTCCCGCGAAAGTTTTATAAAGGCGTTAAACCCGCCGTGAAAGTAAATCACCGGCAGGTAAACAACCACGGCCAAAAAGCCGAAACCGGCCCCAAGCCATAAAACTCCGGCCACAGACTCCGCACTATTTATCCATATAACGCAGGCGGCGGCGAGCGCGTTTAATATTAAAACATCCTTGAAATAAAAAGTTGCGGCAAAACAAAGACCGGAAGCGAAAAAAAAGGCCGAACCGGCGGCGGCTGATTCCATACCCTGAAGAAGTAAAATGAAACCGGCCAGCGTGAAAATATTATAGTATCGCTCGCCGTTGCCGGAAAAAAGCGCGATGGAAGCGGAGTTGGTAAACCAAAGGTACAGAGCGGCAGCAGCCAGTCCCACCTCGGTCGAGATGGTTTTCGCGCATAAAAAGTACAGGAGAGCCGCTGTAGAAAGTTCGTAAAGCCCGTCGAAAATTCTTGGCGATTTCGGGTTTTTGCCAAAAAGCCTGAAGGCCGCAGAGTATATCCACAATAGCGGGAATCGTATATAAATATCTTTCGCGATCCTGACTCCCCGGCTGCGGAACCACGAAGGGTATGCGAACCATCCAAGATCGTCATCCGGCGGGAACCGTAAAAACGGCGCGCGCATAAGCGCCCCCATAACGAGAACCGTGGTAAGCGCTAAAATCTCCATCTTTATTCGCGGAATTGTATCATGCAGATCACCGGACAAATCCGGACAAATAATGCGAGGCTCATCCGGTCGTAACGATCCCTTTATCTTTATCGGCCGTTATTGCTTGGATCAATAGGGGGGCGGCCAGCTACGCTATTCTATCCCCGCCTAAGCGCATCAAGTAGTTCTAAAAAATCTTCCGGCGGCGGCGCGATGAAGGTTTTGGACTCGCCGGTTGCGGGATGTATAAACGCAAGCAGCTCGGCATGAAGAGCAACGCGGTTAATAATGCGCGAGTTATCTTTTCCGTAAACCGTATCTCCCATCAGCGGGCATCCGATGGCCGAAAAATGCACCCGTATCTGGTGCGTCCTTCCGGTGTGCAGCTTTACACGGACGTAAGCGGCATGCTGCGGTTGTGATTGTATAAAAATTTCCAGGATTCGGTACTCTGTAACAGCATCGCGCGGCTTGCCGGTTTTTACTGAAATTTTTTTTCGGTGTACGGGATGGCGCCCTATCGGCATTTTGATAGTTCCGTGTTTTTGCGGCGGCATGCCCCGAACCAGCGCCAGATATTCGCGCCCCATGGTCCTCGATTTAAGCTGTTCGCTAAGTGATCTATGGGCGAAATCATTTTTCGCAACAGCTATAAGTCCCGAAGTTCCCTTGTCCAGCCGGTGAACTATGCCGGGGCGCATCTCGCCGCCTATGCCGGAAAGACTTTCCTTCAGGTGGAATAGCAGCGCGTTCACCAGCGTGCCTTTGCAGTGCCCCCTCGCGGGATGCACCACCATGCCGGCGGCTTTGTTAACCACGGCCACATCCGCATCCTCGTATACTATATCGAGCGGTATGTCTTCAGATTCGATACGCGCCGGCGCCGCTTCAGGCTCGGTAATTATAAAATTCTCGCCATCGCGCGCCATGTGGTGCGGCGCAACCGGCTTGCCTTCAAGCGTTATGTATCCGGCGCCCATCATCCTTTTAAGGGCCGAGCGGGAAAACTCCTCCATGCGCAAAGCCAGCAGCCTGTCGACCCGCATCCCCGCATCTTCCGGACGGACGCGCAGGTTTACGACGCGCGTCATCTCGCGGATCGTAAAAAACGCAAATATAAAATAAGGCTTATGAAGAAAACGACCACCGCCACGCCCTGCGAAGTGCTGACGGCATCCCCGATTATGTATCCGCGCGGATCGCCCCGGTAAAACTCCACAATGGAACGCCCCACCGCATAAAACATCAGCCACATGAGGAAAATCTGCCCCTGAAATTTTTTATATGGCCGCATGTACGTGAGGATAAGAAAAAATGAAAACTCCATTAAAGACTCGAATAACTGCGTGGGATATATCGGTATCCCGCGCGGGGCGATTGTATCGACGTTGGTAAACGTAACGCCGATCCACGAATCGGTTGGTTTGCCGTAACAGCAGCCCGCGGCGAAGCAGCCAAGTCTGCCGACGGTATGACCCAGCGCAATGGCGGGAGCGGCAAGATCGGCCATCTGCCACGGTTTTAGATTTTGCTTTTTTACGTACCGATACCCTCCAGCTAAAGCGCCGACGAGTCCGCCGTAAAAAACCAGACCGCCTTCCCATATCTTTAATACACGAAACGGATGGGCCAGATATTCGTGGTAGTTGACTATTACGTAAAGGAGGCGCGAGCCGACTATTCCCGAAAGTACCAATATGAATCCCAAGTCAAACACTATCTGGGAGCCGATGCCTTCCTTTTTCGCAAGGTGCGCCATGTACGCAATACCGGTTAAAAGACCGGTGGCCGCAAGGAGGCCGTAGGTATAAAGTGTTACAGGCCCTAATTCAATCAGTATGGGAAACATAAGCTTGACCTAGATTATGCAATAAATCTAAGGTTTTACACACCCCTAAAAATAACAAACCCCCTCGATGTTTCCATCAAGGGGGTTCGATTTAATACGGTTATTCGCCGCTGGCTAAAGCCTTGCTAATCCATCCAGACTATTCCTTTGTAGAATTTATCGTCTACGATGATTT
>BTTC01000142.1:0-5260 GCA_036244935.1 bacterium
GGTTCGAAAGAAGGTTTTTGCTCTTACTGGCGCTCCGAAGGGATGGGGGCGGCGAGCCAGTTCAAACGCACGGTTTTCTATGGCGGCGGCAACGGCGCGCGCCAGGTTGACGTGCCCTTTATAACCGGCAAACGGGATGTGCCGCTCCTGATTCACGTCCACGAAAGGGATGCGCGCCTTTAGCGCCGTGTACTGGTTCCTTCCGCCCGCCATGAGTATGTCGGCCCTGTGTTCCTTGTACAAATTAATGAGTTTGGCGGGCGAGCCTTCGGAGATCATCGTCGCATCATTACCCATAAGTTCCCTTATGCGCTGCTTGTCCTCTTCCGTGGATTTTTTTGTTCCGGTGGCGATGACTGTCATTCCAAGTTCCTGCAATGCGCCTACGATGGACCAACTCTTGACGCCGCCGGTGTAAAGCAGGACGCGCCTGCCGTTCAGCCTTTCCTTGAGTTTTAAAAGCTCCGGCCTTATTTTTTCGTATTCCTCTTCACAAAGCTCAGAGGCGCGATTGATTAAATCGGGGTCGTCCATCAGCCTTGCAATGGTTTTAATCGCCTTGGAACTGTTTTTGGAACCATAAAAGGAACCCTCGAAATACGGGATGCCGTATTTTTCCTTCATCCGCCGGGCAACGTTTAGAAGGGCGCGCGAACATACCATCATGTTCACCTGCGCGCGATGCATCATGGCCGTTTGATGATAACGCGCGTCGCCGCTTAAGGAGCAGATGAGTCTTATACCGAGCCTGTCCAGCAGCGGGAGTATGTCCCACATCTCACCGGCTATATTGAACTCGCCTATGAGGTTGACGTTATACGGATGTTCCGTGGCGGGCTCCCGCGTTCCTATTACGTACCGCAACAGCGCGTCGCCGGCCAGCCGGTTGCCGAAGTTTTTCGTGCCGGTAAAGCCGGGCGAATCCACCGGTATTACCGGCACGCCGCTTTTTTGGGAGGCCGCCCTGCAAGTCGCTTCTATATCGTCCCCTATCATGGCGGTAACGCACGTCTGGTATACAAACACGGCTGGAGGTTTTTTATATTTTCGCAAAATCTCCTTGATAGCCTTATAAAGTTTCTTTTCGCCCCCGAACACGACGTCGTTATTTGTCAGGTTGGTTGTAAACGCCATCGTGTACATCGTCGGACCGGATGAAAGCGATCCGCGGTTATTCCACGTATTGCCGATGCAGCCGGACGCGCCGTGCACGAGGTGCGCCGCGTCCGTAATGGGGACGAGCGTTATCTGCGCCCCGTCGAAGGAGCAGCCGCCCGCCGCCCGTCCGGGGGTTGGACGGGGACAGGAAGAAGAAACTTTTTTGGCGTTATGTGAACAATCGGCTTCCCTGTGAAGCTCGCGTATGGTTGCCAGATTCATGTATTACCTCACGGCATCGAAGTTGAAATACTCGGATTTTGCGTCCAGCTCGTCGAGCAAGGTATTCACCGTCCAGTTGAGGATGTTGATTATTCCCCTGTAACCAAACGTGGGATATCTGTGCAGGTGGTGCCTGTCGAAAATCGGGAAGCCGATGCGGACAAGCGGCACTTCCAGCTCCCGGGACAAAAGTTTGCCGTGCGTGTTGCCGACGAGGAAATCCACCGGGTCGTCTATCATCAGGGAGCGCAGGTGCCACAAATCCTTCCCGTGGTGCACGATTGCGTACTTGCCGAAATCACTCTCCGCGAGTTTTTTGGATAGCGCCTTTCCCCATTTCTTCGTCGCGTTGGTTATTACGATATGTACCGGCTCTGCGCCCATTTCCATATAAAAGTCCACCAGCGATTCCACATAGCTGGGGTCTCCGAAGATGGCGAATCTTTTTCCATGCAGGTAATAGTTGGAATCGGTCATGGCGTCAATCGCCTTTCCGCGCTCCACTTCAAGTTTTCGGGGTATCGGCCTGCCGGTAACCTCGCTCACCTTCATGAGCCAGCGGTCGGTGCCCGAAATGCCCAGCGGCACGATCTTCTCCAAAGGTTGTTTCCAGTCGTTTTTGATAAGTCCGGGAGTCGCTTTTGCCAGGCTGTCCGGCAGAAGTGAGAAAGTCGCCTTTGAATTCTTCGCGTCTTTAACCTCATCAATCGTGGTTCCGCCGTAATACATGTGGTAGGTGCCGTCCAGCGGCGTATCGAGTATCCCGCTGTTATCGCCCAAAACGATATGTTCGACTCCCATGACGTCGAGCATCCGCTTTATCTCAGGTATGTTGCCTGCTGTGTAACCGTCGAAACCGGGGATGATGTTTATCTTGCCGTTATCGTTTTCCGTCTCTTCCACTTCGTTCGTGAAGCAAAAAAGAATGCCGCGCATCATGTTGTCGTATCCGGTTACATGGCTGCCCACGAAGGATGGCGTGTGCGCGAACGGGACGGGAAAATCCTCCGGTAATGAGCCGGCCTTCTTTGCGTTTATGATGAACGCGTTGAGGTCGTCGCCGATTACCTCCGCCATGCATGTCGTGCTGACGGCGATCATTTTTGGTTTATACAGCGCATACGCGTTCTTCAACCCTTCCGTCATATTCTTCGCCCCGCCGAAGACCGCCGAGTCTTCCGTCATGGAATCGGACACCGCCGCGAACGGCTCCTTGAAGTGCCTGTTGAAGTGCGAGCGGAAGTAGGCCACGCAGCCCTGCGAACCGTGCGTGTACGGAAGGCAGCCGTCGAACCCGCACGCCGCCAGCATGGCTCCGAGCGGCTGGCAAGCCTTCGACGGGTTGATGACAAGCGATCGGCGGCTCAAGTTTTTTTCACCGTACTCCGCGCTACGCGTCTGTTTCATTACCTCGGCCACCTTTTCATCCGGGTGGCACTGCTCGAACTGTTTTTTCTTTTCCCACGAACGCCGGAACTCTTCAGTCTTGAAAAGATCGTTGTGGTCTTTTACGTTCGGGTTATTCGACATCGCCTGCTCCCTGCGCCCGGGTCTTCCATGGTGGTTGTATCTTCTTGTACACCGGAGCGTTCACGGCCATATCCATATCCCGCGCGAAAACGCTAAACCCGTCGTAGCCGTGGTACGGGCCGGAGTAATCCCACGAGTGCATCTGCCTGAATGGAATGCCGAGCTTTTGCAAGGAGTACTTCTCCTTTATGCCGGAGCCTATAAGATCCGGCCTCAACTTTTTTGCGAACTCTTCGAACTCGTAAGCGGTCACGTCGTCGAATATCAGCGTGGCTTTTTTAGCCTCCTTCGTTGTGCGGTCGTAATCGTCGCTGTGGCCGAACTCGTAGCCTGTGCCGATTACCTCCATTCCGAGGTCCTCGTATGCGCCGATGATATGCCGCGGCCTAAGGCCTCCTACGTAGAGCAGTACCTTTTTACCTTCAAGGCGCGGCCTGAACCTTTCGATTACCCGGTTCATAAGCGGTTTGTATTTGGCAATAACTTTTTCCGCGTTGTCCTGTATTTTCTGGTCGAATTTTTGCGCTATCTTTCGTATGGATTCCTCGGTTTTGGTCGGGCCGAAGAAGTTGTACTCCAGCCACGGGATGCCGTATTTCTCTTCCATGTAGCGGCAGATGTAGTTCATCGACCGGTAGCAATGAAGCAGCAGCAACTTCGCCCTGTGGGTGGTCTGCATCTCGGTGAGTGTGCCGTCGCCGCTCCACTGGGCGATGACGCGCAGTCCCATCTCTTCAAGAATCAGTCTGGATGTCCATGCGTCGCCGCCTATGTTGTAGTCGCCTATTAAAGCTACGTCGTAATCGGTTTTCTCATCAGGTTCCTTCGTTCCCAGCACGTGATCTCTGATGCTGTCGTTCGCTATGTGGTGGCCCAGCGACTGCGATACGCCCCGAAACCCCTCGCAGCGCACCGGTACGATGGGCAATCCTATCTCCTTGCTCATGTTTTTCGCCACCGCCTCGATGTCGTCGCCGATAAGTCCCACGGGGCATTCGCTTTGAATGGTGATTGCCTTTGCAAGGGGGAACATCTCCTTTACCTCGCGTAACAACTGCTCCAGCTTCTTGTCGCCGCCGAAGACGATGTCCTTTTCTTGGAAGTCGCTGGTTGCATGCATGACGACGAAGTTGTTTATGCCGGGGATGCCGGTTGAATAGTTCCGCCTCGTCCCGAAGCTATACTGCCCGCAGCCCACCGGGCCGTGCGAGATGTGGACGACGTCTTTGACTGGGCCCCAAACAACGCCCTTGCTGCCGGCATAGGCGCAGCCGCGGACGGTCATTACTCCCGGAAGCGATTTCTTGTTGACCGTAATGCACTTGCTGGAAAACTCCGTGTCCGGATCGTTCATGAAAAGATGCTTTTTGCGCTCGGCCCCGGCTTCTTCCGGATAAACCTCCAGGACTTTGGAGATCAGTTTTTCACCGCTTTCAATTGTAAGTTCAGACATAATCAGACGCGCCTTTTACGCGGAGACTGCTTCCTGCGCGGCGGTTTTGCCGATTGTGGATTCGTCCTCCTGCTCCAATACGCCGAACTCAAGCAGCATATCTTCCAGCTCGTCCATGGTTATCGGCGTCGGGATAACACGGTTTTTGTTGTTGATTATCTTGTTTGCCAGCGTGCGGTATTCGTCCGCCTGTTTCGCTTTCGGGTCGTACTCGATAACCGTCATCCGGCGGATTTCCGCGCGTTGCACTGCGTTGTCACGCGGTATGAAATGGATCAGATGACTTCCGAGCCGCTTTGCGAATTCTGAGACGAGCTCGTACTCGCGGTCGGTGTTCCTGCTGTTGCAGATAATGCCGGCAAGCCTGACGCTTCCAGACTTGGCGTACTTCATGATGCCCTTGCAGATGTTGTTGGCCGCGTACATTGCCATCATCTCGCCGGATGCGACGATGTATATCTCCTGCGCCTTGTTTTCCCGGATCGGCATTGCGAACCCGCCGCATACGACGTCGCCCAGTACGTCGTAGAAAACGAAGTCCAAATCTTCACCGTAGGCGCCTTCCTCTTCAAGAAAGTTTATGGCGGTGATAACGCCCCGGCCAGCGCATCCCACGCCCGGTTCCGGGCCGCCCGCCTCGGCGCACTTCACGCCGCCGTAACCTTCCATCATTACGTCTTCCAACTCTATGTCCTCGACTGAACCGGCCTTGGCCGCAAGCTCCATAACCGTGGTTTGCGCCTTGGAATGCAGGATAAGACGCGTTGCATCGGCCTTGGGGTCGCAGCCGACGATCATTATTTTCTGACCGGTTTCGGAAAGGGCTGCGACAAGATTTTGCGTGGTTGTCGATTTGCCGATTCCGCCTTTGCCGTAAATAGCGCACTGTCTCATAAC
>BTTC01000143.1:0-5243 GCA_036244935.1 bacterium
GGTCATAGGAATAAACGGCGCCATACTGCCGGGCAGCCAGGGCGGAAACATAGGAATAGGGTTCGCCATCCCGGTTAACATGGCAAAGGAAATCCTTAACGATCTCAAGGCATCGCGGGGCGTAAGGCGCGGGTGGCTTGGAGTTGTGATAAAGAAAATGGAACCGGAACTGGCGGAAGCCTTCGGCATCAAACCGGGGACAAAGGGCGCTTTTGTTGATGACGTTGATCCCAACGGTCCCGCAAGCAAGGCCGGAATACAGCCTGGGGACGTAATCATACGGTTCGGGGGTAAGGATATAACCGGCTTCGAAATGCTGCCGCGGGTCGTCGCGTCCCACAAACCGGACGAGACGGTGAAGGTGGTTGTACAACGCAACTCGAAGAAGAAAACGTTTGTCATAAAACTCGGTAATCTCTCGTTCGGACAGAAGAAGGCTCAGAAAAAGAATCGGATGGAAAGCTCCAATACGCTGGGGCTTATCGTGCAGAATATTACGCCCGAACTTGAAAAGGAATACCAGCTTTCAGCGAATAAAGGCGTGGTGGTAACACGCATTGATCCCAGGGGAATCGCCGCGAGATTCGGCATTGCGCGGGGAGACGTTATAGAAGCGGTGAGCAGGAATCCCGTTTTGAATGTAGAGGAGTTTTCACAAGAGTTATCCAAGGTCGAAAAAGGACAGGCGATTCTGTTAAGGGTCAGGAAAGGCGAAAGGTCTACGTTCATCATAATCCCGCCTGCCAGGGAAAAGGGCTAGAGGGATACAGGCCGCGCCTTTGTATAAATAAAACGGCGGGTTAACGGATGAAGAGGATAGGTATTACCACAACCATCCCTTCAGAGTTCATATTCGCCTCCGGCTGCGTGCCGGTTGACCTCAATAATGTTTTCGTCGCGAATTTGAAAAAGGCGGCGGGCTTTATCGAGCAGGCGGAAACAGACGGACTTCCACGCACCACTTGCGGCTGGATAAAGGGGATGTACGGCGCGGCGAAGGCCGGAGGCATCGACGCCGTAATAGCGGTAAGCGATGGCGACTGCAGTCATACAAGATCGCTGCTCGAAATCCTGCGTGCCGACGGTATGCCGGTAATTCCTTTTGCCTATCCTTACGACCGCGATCGGGAGCTTCTGAAAAAACAGATGGAAAAACTCGCCGACGCGCTGTCCGTTACATTCTTGCAAGCTGGGGAATGGATGGTTCGGCTGGACGTGATACGTAAAAAACTTGCTTACATCGACCTTATGACATGGCGCAAAAACAAAGTTTCCGGATTTGAAAACCACTTGCTACAGGTATGCGCGTCGGACATGGAGAGCGACCCGCAAAATTTTGGAGAGAAGGTGGATACGTTCATAAATAAAATCGAGCGCCGTGATGAATTCCCCCAAAAATTACGGCTGGCGTTTATCGGCGTACCGCCCATAATAGGCGATCTTTATTCGTTTATCGAAAGCCGCGGCGCGAGGGTTGTCTTCAACGAAGTGCAAAGACAGTTCACGTTACCGTTCGACACGGATGATATAGTCGAACGGTACGGGTTATACACATACCCCTACGACATATTCGGAAGGATCGATGACGTCAGGCGGGAAATCGAAAGACGCGGGGTACACGGCGTTATCCATTACGTGCAATCTTTCTGCCATCATCAGATGGAAGACATTATGTTCCGCAAAAGCATCGACCTGCCGTTTTTAACGCTGGAGGGAGACGCGCCACAGCTGCTTGATACAAGAACAAAACTCAGGGTCGAAAGTTTTTGCGAAATACTTTCGCTGAAAACTGAAATTTCCGGGAAATCCTTATCCACCCACGGTTGTCAGTGAATAAGAAATACTCGCAATGAAAAAAACTCTTGGGATAGACGTGGGCAGCCGCTGCGTAAAGCTGGTGGGGTTCGATGAAGGAAAGCTCCTTTTTACAGAAAAGCTGGACACCATACGTTTTTACCGCCGATGCCGCACAGGTTCGGGAGGAATTGATATCGCCGCCACTATATTCAGGTCGCGCACGTTCGATTTCGATCGGATAGTCTCCACCGGATACGGCCGCCACAGCGTAAAAATAGATGGCGCGGAGGTTACGTCCGAAATTCGAGCCCACGCTCTCGGCGCCGTATTCCAGACCGGACTTTCGGATTTTACGCTGGTCGACATCGGCGGGCAGGATACAAAAATCGTAAAGATTCGCCGCAAAGAGGTGGACGACTTCGTTATGAACGACAAATGCGCCGCCGGCAGCGGCAGGTATCTGGAAAATATCTCAAGGTCTCTGGACATCTCCGTGGAAGAAATCGCAACGTACAGCGCGGAGCCGGTAAAACTTTCCATCACATGCGCCATTTTCGGCGAATCGGAGGTAATCGGATACCTGGCGGAGGGTACGCCGCTTGAACGAATCTGCGCGGGCGCAAACCTTTCGGTCGCGCAAAGGATTTTATCGCTGATCCGGCGGTACGATTCGTCCGTATACGTAATAACAGGCGGCGTGGCAAAAAACCGGGCGGTAGTCGGTTTCATAAGGGAACGCTGCGGCGGCGAGGTTTTGGTTCCCGAACACCCGATTCACAACGGCGCCATGGGATGTTGTCTGCACGCCGGAGCGGAAACGCCTAATAATAAAAAATCTTGCGTCGATATAAGTAATTAAGTTATACGGGGTCTATAGCCTGTCTTACACCCCCTGTATAACCGCCACCAGCCTTTCGCGCACCTGGGCTGCTATTTCCTTCAACTGATCGTTGCTTACGATTTCCATCGCCGATACGGGATCGATGGCCGAGACATGGGCTTTCCCATTGTCATCTTCGTACACGATTACGTTGCAAGGCAGTAAAAGCCCTACTTCAGGTTCGGCGGTTAGCGCCTTATGGGCGAAACCCGGATTGCATGCGCCCAGGATTTTATAACGCCGAAAATCCACGTCCAGTTTCTTTTCAAGGGTTGCCTTTACGTCGATTTCCGTAAGCACCCCGAAACCCTGTTCCTTTAAATTTTCGCGTACCTTCGCTTCGGCCTCATCGAAACCGATCTCCAGTTCCCTTGAAATACCGTAACTCGTCACCTGCATCTTTTTTCCTCCTGAATTCATAAACAATACCAAATATCACGGGTATGACGAACAAAATCGCCCAAGAACATGATGCCCAAAATCCGGTTTTCTTGCAACGACAAAATGCGATAGGTCGAATTTTTGACTGAATAAATGGAATTGACCGCGCTTCATTTTTTTTGTTAAATCACGGATAGCTTATCTTGGCGGTTCGGCTCTTTTACCTGAAAAGGGGCCGGATGAAGCAAGGCATCGCGCTTGATAGGGCGGGCTTAAGCCAGCCCGGCGGTTGAAAGCATAGTTCAAGAAAAACCTATATGGATTCGCAAAAAGCTCATCACGGTGCCGTAAGCGTAAGCGGCCGAAATTCTTTCGATGTCTACGCAAACTCTATTTGATTGGAAAAACGACCGGAAAGCCGGGTCCTTCGTCAAAATGGGGCGGTCTCTCCGAGTAGATACCGAGAAACTGCTTAAATTCATCGAATCCAACCGGGTAAAAGTGATTCGTTAGGAGTATAATTTCCGCCTATGGGAGTTTACCTAAAAATCCAAATAGCGTGCCCGCATTGCGGCAAAAACGTTACCAAGTTCTGCAAACATGACGGCAGTCTTTTAAACTGTCCTTCCTACAAAGCGTCCATCAAAGCGTCCATAAAGTTCCCGCCTCAAAAAAAGAGAAAAGGCGATGGCTGAATATCTTGAGCGGGCAAAGACCGGTAAAAAACCGAATTCCGCTAAACGGGATATGGTCAACTCGAAAAACCTTCTTCGTATCCTCGGAGAAAACACCGGGTTGCTGGACATTGACAGGGTGGATAAACCTGAAGAAAAAACAGGAAAACGCCAAAAGTGAGAAACCCGAGTGTTACCTATAGTGTTACCTCCACAATCAGGCGAGGCGCCGCATAGTACAAGTATTTGATTTTATTGATGCGCTCGTAGCTCAGCTTGGATAGAGCAACGGACTTCTAATCCGTAGGTCGCAGGTTCAAATCCTGCCGGGCGCGCCATTTTTTCAACGGGTTACAAGATTGCTTTGAGTCTGAATTTTCAATAGTAACCCCATAGTAACCCGATGACGGGTGAAATCCTGACGCTCTTGTCCTGTTTTCCGGATGTTTTTTCATTTTCTATCTTGATGTGCTGTGTTGAAGGGAGAGGTGAACCCCGGAATTAGGACAGCGTGTTAAGGTGGAATCCGGCTTTAGAGCATTTTATTTTATCATAAGATGCGACATGTATGCGTAACATGTCGATATATCAAGCATATATGAGTATTTATCGTATTACTCCCACTCAAAATACTATAATCTTCTAAACCGCCTGCGTGGCGGATAACTTCTTCTCATCCTCAATCCAGTAGGGGAACTTCTTCTAAACCGCCTGCGTGGCGGATAACGTAAAATCGGGCGTTAAATGTCTCACTGATATCTTCTAAACCGCCTGCGTGGCGGATAACAAGATTTAATCTCCATCCACCAGCGTTTATCACTTCTAAACCGCCTGCGTGGCGGATAACCTCAAGGAATTTATTCGCGGTTTGCCGATGTTCTTCTAAACCGCCTGCGTGGCGGATAACGCAAATAACTATCCCCCGTTTTATCACTCACGCTTCTAAACCGCCTGCGTGGCGGATAACCTTTCGCTTTGATTGATAGATCACCTTTTTCACTTCTAAACCGCCTGCGTGGCGGATAACGGAGCAATAGAATATACCTACTACCGGTATCTCTTCTAAACCGCCTGCGTGGCGGATAACACTTACTATAACTCAAACAAACGCCATAAATACAAAATGTTGACTCACCAGACAATCAAATACCTTCGTTTTTCTCCACAATGTTCAAGTTGCTGAATTATCTACCCATAACCGTCCACCGCTTTTTTGATGGTTTTTATGATCCTGTCCAACACATTGTCTTTCTGGCATGCTTCGATCAAAGCGTCGCGAAATCCCTGGTCCCGATATCCATTCAAGGTGCAATGGAAAGCAAGCGGCAAAACGTAACCGTCCTTGAACAGATCGGCTACGTCAAAAACTAGCCCCCCTCTTCTCGTTTTACCGTGCATAACTGGAAACGCAAACGAAATCCCAAGCACGTTTAGCGCCGCCGCGGAATATCCATACGCTATGTAATTTCCATGATCGATAAAGCTGTTGGCCACATCCTCCAGAGTTGCCT
>BTTC01000144.1:0-5238 GCA_036244935.1 bacterium
CGTGGCTTGAGGATAAGGTAAACCATTTTAACGCGCCGACCACCGAAGCCATAGCCGCGGACGGCAGCGGCGTGATGGGCACGCTCAAGATGCTGGTAAAGATCGTGCTTGAAAACCTGAACGAACAGGCCGACGCGGCATCGTCCGGCGCGCCAAAACCGGCGCCGGAAGCCGAAAAGCATCCGCCGCAGAAGATGGACGCGACCGTTGTGGCCCATGTAAACGGCGACAAGATCAGCAAAATCTATTTCATCAACTATTGCCAGGTGCAGTACCGCCTGACTTCAAAAGGTGAAACGGCGGAATTCAATAAAATGACTAAGGATGAAAAACTCGGCTATCTGCAAAACCTTATCAACCACGCTTTGCTGATGCAGAAAGCGAAAAAAACAGACATCGTTGTGAAAAAAAAACAGGTGGAATTACAGGTTGCGCAGTTCGAGAAAAAATTCGGATCAAGGGAAAGTTTCGACCGGTTCCGTTCCATGCGGCGGTTGACGATGGACAATATAAAAAACGAGATGGTTAAAAACATCGTGGTAAAGGAGATGGCCGGAAGAATGAACCCGGATATTGCGAAGAAACTGGAGGTTACGCCCGAGGAGATCACGGCGTACCACGAAACCAATTCCCATGCGTTTCCGGGAGGCGTCGATCAGCATGAGGCCAGGATCATATTGATATTGAGGAATGACAAGAAAAAGAAACTGTTGAAGGAACTTTACGCCAAATTGCGGTCGGGGGCCACAATCGAGGTATTTGAGGATAAACTATAAAAATGACGGGCGATGAAAAGCTGCGGTCCAACAGAGTCGTTTATTACAGGGATACGATTGATCGGATCGATTCTCTGCTAAAGGAGTTTATAAGACTTTCAAACGCCAAGAGCACGTTCTTCATCGATAGGGACGGGCATCTGGTTACCAGCGTTGGAGCTTCCAGTAAAATTAATCCTGAAACGCTGTCCGCCCTTGTGGCCGGAAGCTTCGCCGCCACCAAAGAGCTTGCGCGCGTTATGGGTGAATCGGAGTTCAACTCAATGTCCCATAAGGGCGAAAAGGGCAACATAAATATTGTGCTTGTGGGCAGGCGTTCCATTGTTGCGATACTGTTCGACGAAAAAACCACCGCCGGAATGATTAGTCTTTACTGCAGGGAGCTTGTGGAAAAATTCGCCAAAATACTCGACGTGGCGGAACGTCAGCAAAAACTGCATAGCAAAGAGAGTTTACACAAAGACTTCCAGTCTTCGGTTCAGGAAAAACTTGATGATCTTTTTGAGGATTAAAAACCTAACGGCCGTTTTATTTATCGTGCTTGTCTCGCCGGTCGTCGCGCAGGAATACGTGGAAATACCGCGGGATAGGCGTCTGCCACTGTCTATTGTCGAGGAAAACGACGTCAACTTCATACCGGCCATAGGCCGCGCCATGGCGAAGCTCGGCGCTGCTCTGGATTCCGGCGATAACCTGGCGGTAAGCGGGCGGCTTGAAGTCATTAAAGAATGGAAAAACCGCCTCGGCTCAAAAAACGTTTTTTTCGTTTCGAGGTTCCTGATGGTAACGGCCGACCGGCTGGCCAGGGCCGGTCATCTTGAAAGATCGGTTCAAACCGCAAGGGACGCCGAAGCCCTTTCCCCAGATGACTACAGAACAAAGCTGGGGCTGGCGCGCCTTACTTTCGCGGCGGATAGGTCGAATGTAAAAGGATACGTTTTGCCCCTCCTCTATGCGGTCGCGGTCTACTTCAAGGATCCCGTTAACCGTTTGGCCGCGTTAACCGCCGTTTTAAAACTCATGTTTCCCGCAATTATCCTGGCGTTTACAATTCACGTATTCGTTGGACTTGCCGTATACGGGAAACTGGTTGTCAAGGATATCGCCCGCGCCCTGTCGTTTGACAGCAGTGCAAAACCTGCGCTTCTTGTGCCTTTGCTTGTGCTGGCTTCGGTAATTCTAGCCGGTGGAATTATGGCTGCCGTCCTTGCCGCGCTGTTTTTCAGTCTTGCTTACCAAAAATCGCGCGAAAGGATGGTTACCTTTTTTTTCCTGATTTTTCTTGCGCTGCTGCCTTTATTAACGGAGTTTGCCGCACGCAGCGACGCTATGGAGGAATCGCCGCTTTATCGCGCCGTCACTTATTACGCCGCCGGCAACTGGGAACCGGTTTCATACAAAATGCTTACGGCGGCGGTCGAAAGCGAACCGGATAACACGGAACTTCTACTTGCGCTTGCAAGCATGAACCGCAGACTGGGAAATTTTGTAAAGGCGGAGCATTATCTTGAAACGCTGATTGAAAAAAAGCCGGATCACGCCAAGGGCTTGAACGAGTTGGGTAACTTGCGCTTTCAGCAAAAGGAATACAGACTTGCGGAGTTGATGTATAAAAAAGCGATTAAAACATCGCCGAAAACGGCGGAGCTTCACTACAACCTCAGCAAGGCGTACCTCGAGGAATTCAGAACGGAAGACGCCAATCAGGAGTTTGGCATCTCAATGCAGATGGACAAGAAGAAAACCGAAGGCCTGGTAAAGAGGGAAGGGGAGAAAGGCGTTGCCGGAATCGCCAGCCTTGCAGCCGATTTGTCGGAACTGCCTTTGCTTGAATCAGAAATTAAAAATGCCGCCGGAATGAAAACGTCCGCATTGCGGGCCGCGTTCGTCGGCAAGTTCCCGGTAACCTATTATTACGCCGGGGCGGCCGTCTATATGATTCTGCTGCTTGTAACCAGCGCCGTTCTGCGGAAGCTGGAGACGTCTACGTCATGCTCGTCATGCGGCGATACATTCGTCCCCACGATCACCGCGCCCGGACAAGAGGAGTATAGATGCAACCAATGCGTTGTGCTCTCCTCTTCCATGCAAAAGGTTTTGAAAAGCAAAAAGGATAAAAAACTGGTACAGATAAGGGACTACCAGTTCGACGTTCGCAGGAGATCCAACATTCTCAATCTTATCCTTCCCGGACTCGGCAGCCTGTACATTGGTCAGTATGCCGGAGGCGCCGTAATTCTTTGCTTGTCATCCGTTTTCATCGTAAAGCTGTTTTATATTCTTTCACCGCTTTTGGCCGGGTATACCGGCGCCATTTTTATCGGTACCGGCATCTACGCGGTGTGGGGTATGGCGCTGGCCGTCTTTTACGTTGTCGGCGGATTCGCATTGCGCAGGGAATTGTAGATGGCGCTTGAAGGGGACTTGAAAGATTTCGCCATAACGAGCATTCTTCCCATTATCAAGTCGGAAAACCAGACCGGCGTACTGGAGGTTAAATACAAGGAAGAGGTCTGCAGGGTCAGCTTCCTTGAAGGCCAGGTTGTTTATGGTGAAACCATTCCGGCCAGGGATTTAAAACGGCTGCGCGATACTCTTCTGGCAAACCGCATCATGTCGCGTGATGACTGGTCGCAGCTGCAGGCGCATCAGAGGGATACGCTGGACTCCGTCTGGAACGTTCTTTACGCGATGATTCCGCCTGAACCGGTCGCACGTCTGCTGCAGCGTCAGGTGCGGGACTCCATATTCGCGCTTTTGCGGTTTGTAAAAGGCGGATACAGATTCATCGCACAAAAAAAAGTGGAATACCCCAGCCATCTCATCCAGCCGATGGACGTGGATTTCCTGCTGATGGACGGCGCAAGGGTTACGGACGAATGGAGCGTTATGGAAAAAAAGCTCCCGTCATTCAATACGATTTTGCGGAAGGCTATCCTGTCCGATCAGGACCCCGACGATTCCACCAATATTAACGCCGAGGGAAATTTTGGTGATTTTTCCAAAAGTCTGGAGTACGAAGTTCTGCAGCAACGCGGGATAAAAATAAACGAAAACGAAAAGGGCCTGCTTTCGATAGTCTTCAACTACGGAAGCGTGCGCGACCTTATGGACAGGGCGGACCTTTCATGGTTCGATGCCGGATCTGCCATCGTTTCGCTTTTGCAAAAAAAGATACTTGCGCCGATGACGCGCAAGCAGTTTTCAGCTGAAATGAGGCCACGGGCCGGTAAAACCCCCGTCGCAGGTTTCCTGGCGCTGGTTTTGCTGACTATCGCTGCCGGATTGGCCGGGTACTATTGCTATGTTAATTTTCCCGGTAGGTTCGATGCGGGTAAAACGCTTATCGGGGGAAATTTTACATCTGACGCGCAGTCCGGTTTAAAGAACGTGTACTACGCGCTTAAGGCCTTTTACGGACAGACGGGCGGGCATGCCGGAAGTCTTGACGAACTCGTAAGCAAAAACATACTGAGTCAACGCTGCATCACGGACCCGTGGGGAAGAGCTTTTCAATATGAAAAACGGGACAGCTATTTTGTTATCTATTCACTCGGCCCCGAACAGTACGTAAAAGGCGACGAGGTTTTTTTAGACGTTGAATGACACTTAAATATTTTGTTATTTGTTCGCTCGACCCCGAACAGTACATAAAAAGTGATTGGGTATTTTTAGACGTTGAATGACATTCAAATATTTTGTTATCTATTCACTCGGCCCCGAACAGTACGTAAAAGGCGACGAGGTTTTTTTAGACGTTGAATGACAATCAAATAATAAGACCCGTCATGAACCGTCCGGCCTTGCCGCGCTGTTTGCGGTGGGAGAAGAATTCATCGTTGCGGCATGAAGTGCAAATAAGGCTGTCGAAAATTTTATCAGGCTTGATTCCCGCGGCGATAAGCTGATCAGCGGCGGCGCTTATCATGTCGAACCTGCCGTCATGGTTTTTATATCTCTCATAGTAGTCGTATCCGCCCTCGAACACGTCGTCGCCGATTTCATAACAGCAGTCCCGGATAGCGGGGCCGATTGCGGCCGTTATATCTCCGGGAAAACAGTTATACAGGCGCGACATTTTCTTTATCGTAGAGTCGATCACACGTCTGAAAATTCCCTGCCGTCCGGCGTGTATCAGCCCGGCAACTTTTTTTGACGCGTCCGCCATGATTATCGGAAGGCAGTCCGCCGTAAGGATTCCGGCAGGAAGAGCGGCATCGCTTACGATAAGAGCGTCCGCTTCACAGCCGGTTGCGGTGTTGTGGCTCAGACGGACCACGCCGTTTCCGTGAAACTGCGCCGGAAAGAAAACCTGCGCGCCGCCGCACAGGATGCCGTTTACCTTGCGCCGGTTTTCGATTACCGATTTTTCTTCGTCCCCTACGTGGTAGGCAAGGTTAAAACTTCCAAAACCGTTTATTGACGTTCCGCCTCGGCGCGTTGTTATCCAGTGCCTGAAAAA
>BTTC01000145.1:0-5227 GCA_036244935.1 bacterium
ATCATAGAGGTAAAAAAGCTGAGAAGTATCAAAGGCTGTAAGAGCGCCATAGGGTCATGTACAAGCTCTTCATACCGCGACCTCATGACCGTGGCGGCGATTCTGAAGGGAAAAACCATCAGCCCTGAGGTTTCTTTGGCTGTTTCACCCGGCTCAAAACAGGTATTCGACATGATTTCAAAATCCGGCGCTCTGAAATGGATAATCTCATCCGGCGCGAGGATACTCGAGTCGGCTTGCGGACCCTGCATAGGCATGGGGTTCGCCCCTACCACGGATGGCGTTTCCATAAGAACTTTCAACAGGAATTTTCTGGGCCGTTCCGGAACGAAGAGCGCGCAGGTTTACCTTGTATCGCCTGAAACCGCAGCGGCATGCGCACTCAAGGGAGAGATCACCGATCCGCGCAAGCTGGGGCCGCGCGCGCCGAAAGTGGCGGTTCCAAAGTCGTTTATCGTAAACGACAACATGATTATAGGTCCCACCCGCAAAAAGGTGGAGATTCTTCGCGGACCCAACATAAAACCCTGCCCGGTTAAAGAGCCGCTGGAAGAGCTGATAGCGGGTGAAGCGCTTCTCAAGTTGGGCGACAACGTTACCACGGATCATATAATGCCGGCGGGCGCCAGGATTTTACCGCTTCGTTCCAACGTGCCGGAAATATCCAAACACGTTTTCGAGCAGGTGGATTCGACGTTCCCGGAGCGCGCCAAAGCGGCGGGCGGCGGTTTTGTGATCGGCGGCCAGAACTACGGCCAGGGTTCTTCGCGCGAGCACGCCGCGCTTGCGCCGATGTATCTGGGTCTTAAGGCCGTTATTGTTAAAACATTCGCGCGGATACACGAGGCTAACCTCATAAATTTTGGAATACTGCCGCTTACGTTCGTGAACGAAGGTGATTACGGGAAGATCGGCCAGGGCGACAAGCTCACGCTGGCAACCGACGGATTGCCGGACGAACTTGTTTTGAAAAACGAAACCAAAGGGACGGAAATTCCGGTTAGGCATTCGCTGACCGAAAGAGACAAGGCTATAGTCAAGGCGGGTGGAAAGCTTGGATATGTCCGTCAGGGTAAATAGTTTGTATAACAGCGAGGGAAGCGGTTTGATAATGGCGAGGTGCTTTATGAATCCGCCGGCTATGGGGCGGAAAATAAAAATCCTGAAGGCAGGGCAGCCAAAAATAAAGCGCTCGGGGTTCGGAACAGCGGTTCAATGATATGAAGGCCGTAATAATGCTTATCTGGAGGCGGACAAATGCAGCTTAAAAGAAAAAAAATTACGATAGTCGGGGCCGGTCACGTGGGGGCGACCACGGCGCAGCTTTGCGCTTATGGGAAGCTCGGCAATATAGTTTTGATAGACATAGTGGATGGTATACCGCAGGGCAAAGCTCTGGACATGATGGAGTCAGCGCCGCTGGAAGATTTCGACTGCAATCTGATAGGAACCAACGATTACGCCGATACGATTGATTCGGATATCGTCGTTATAACTGCCGGTATGCCGCGAAAACCCGGGATGACACGGGAAGACCTGAGGGACGTAAACGCGGAAATCGTAAAAACCGTGACTGAAAATGTTATAAAGCATTCCCCTAACTGTTTCATGATAGTCGTCACCAACCCGGTGGATACCATGACATGGGTGGCCAAAAAATATTCCAACCTGCCGAAGCACATGATAGTCGGCATGGCTGGCGTTCTCGATTCCACGCGTTTTCGCTACTTCATATCGCGTGAACTCGGCGTAAGCAACGATGATATCCATGCAATGGTGATGGGGCTTCACGGAGAGGACATGGTGCCGCTGCCCAGTCATACCAGCGTTGCGGGTATTCCGGTAACCGAGCTGATATCGAAGGAAAAAATCGACGAGATGGTTGTACGCACGCGCAACGGCGGCGGCGAAATCGTAAAATACCTCAAAACGGGAAGCGCGTATTACGCACCGGCATCCTCGATAGTCCAGATGGTGGAATCCTTGCTTCGGAATAAAAAGAAAGTTCTTCCATGTCCGGCTTACATGGATGGGGAATACGGTATTAGCGGCATTTTCATGGGAGTACCATTAATTCTCGGCGCGGGCGGCGTGGAAAGAATAATCGAGCTTAAACTGACGGATGAGGAAATGGCGCTGCTGAACAAATCCG
Source organism: bacterium (assembly GCA_036244935.1). Lineage (GTDB taxonomy): Bacteria > Nitrospinota_A > UBA7883 > JACRGQ01 > JACRGQ01 > BTTC01. The sequence goes on from BTTC01000145.1 coordinate 2,153, forward strand.
CCGAAAGCGTCAAGAAAAGTTTGGCGCAGCTCAAGGTATAACCCGAACCCCGGATTTTTGATTACAGCGTTTTAAATTTTGGCAGATACGATAGATATTTAGGCAGGTCTGAATACCAAGACACTACGCATGCGCATCGTATTCATGGTAAAGCAATATGCTTTATTTGTTAATGAGGGCCGGCGGCAAACGACGTGGCGACCCTTGCTTGCCGACCCGATTTACAAATAAGGCTCCTTGGCAGTTCTCACCGTAACCATGTTTTTCATATGAAATTGGTTAGCGGGCGATAATGTTTAGTAGCTGTTTTTTTATTTCCGAAATTTTTTCGGGGTTCGTTATCTTCGTTCCGCCGCTTTGCGTAGCGTAAAAAACATCGACTGCCCTGTGCCCTTCGGTGGATATGCGCGCCGAAACAATCCGTATTTTCTCTTCGTTGAGAGTGCGGGTTATATCGTAAAGAAGTACCATCCGGTCGCGTGAGGTTGTTTCAATTACTGTGTAATCGGTAGACACGTCGTTTAACAGCTTTACCATTGGATCTACAGCCGGCAGGTTTTGAATTGCGGCCATCAATTTCTGCCGGCTGCGTATAAGGTCGTCCACCGTGTTTTTTCCGTCGAGTACTTTTGTGATTTCGGTTTCTATGCGCTGCCAGAACGATTGATCGTTAATGGGGGTATCGTTCGGGCCGTTTACGCGGAAGATGTCGACTGCCGTTCCAACCCTGTGCGTCAACACCTGCGCCTCGAGGATGTCCACGTTCTTGGATGAGAGGGTACCGACGAGGGAATGCAAAAGACCAGCCCTGTCTCTTGCCATTATCGTCAGTTTTCCCGGCCCAGCAGCGGACGCCGCCTCGTATTGAACCGATGCGGATTGTTCGCTTTGAGCCAACCTGCTGAAAAGCGCGGCGTCGTTTATAACCTGTTCCGGCGAACGTATCTGGAAATACCTTTTCGGCATACCCTTTACGAATACCAGCACGTCGTCGGTGAGTTCTTCCTTAGGCAGGAACCTGCCGGGAGTCGCCTTTTTGAGCGGGTCCTCGCCTTTGAGATATTCCATGCTTTTTGTATATAAATCTTTTAAAAGCGTACCCCGCCATGAGTTCCAGACTCCTGGCCCTACGGCGGACATATCCGCGAAAGTCAGCAGGTAAAGACGCTTTATCGTTTCTGCGTCTCCCACTTTTTTGCAGAACTCGGATACGGTTTTTTCGTCGTGCGCGTCCCTGTGCTGCGAAACCCGGCTCATCAATATATGCAGCTGCACCAGCTTTTGTATCAATTTGACGTCGCTTTCGGCGTACCCCAGCCTTTCCACGATTTTCGGGTCCATGTCCGGTTCCTGTCCGTGGTTGCCGTCACCCTTGCCTATGTCATGCAGGAGGATTGCCAGTCTCAGCAGGTCCTTGCGCTTTTCCTCTTCATAAAGCATCCGCAGCATGTCGCAGTCCGGATCGTCGTTGCGTTTCAGGTTGTCCAGTTCACGCACCGCAAGGAAGGAGTGATCGTCCACGGTGAACCTGTGGTAGAGATCGAACGGCGTAAGGTACCTTATGGAATAGAACTCCGGTATCATGGCGGTAAGCAGTCTGCAGTCGCGCATCAGACGCAAAATCGCGGCGGGCTCGCGGGTATTCATCAACAGCCGGAACCCTTCACCCGCAAGATGGAAGTTATCCGGTTTATCCTGTTTCCATATGCGCCCCACTTTGTACAACATCCTGCGAAGACCGGGAGTGGGGTTCAACTCCTTTTCCGCTATGAGTTTCAAAATGGTGAAAACTTTTTCGGGAGAAACCGAAAGCTGTTTCGCCTTCATTTCTTTTACATAGATTTCTTCCGGGCCGGCGAATACGTATGGCGATACCTCTTTATGACGCAGCTTCAAAAGAAATAGCTGCGAACGGGTCCGGTGTCTGGAGGCCCGTTCCATAAGGGACTGGCCGAACCTGTACAGGGTATCGGCGGCGCGGTAATATTCCCGCATCATCCTGACCACCGATGCGTTTTCGTCACCGCCGTAACCGAGCCTTTTGGCTACCATCGTCTGAAGACCGTAATCCAGCTGGTCGTGCGGCCCCTTTGTAAGAAAGTGGAGCTCGTTCCTTACTTTCAGGATGAGGTTTACCGAATCGGTTACAAGCAAAGCCTCGTCATGTTCGATAAGGCCGCGCTGTTCGATCTCCCGAATCGTTTTCGTACCGTAACGCGCGGAGGCCGCCCATAGACCGATGTGGTAGTCCCGAAGTCCGCCCGGAGATTCCTTAACGTCCGGTTCCGTCAAAAAGAGGGTGTTGTGGAATTTTTCATGCCGGAGTTCGGTTTCGCTGCGTTTATCGCGCAGATACGTGACAACTTTTTTTTGCACTATTCTGGTTTTAAAACGGTGCGAAAACATATTGAAAAGGTCACGGTTACCAAGCAGGAAACGCGCTTCAATCATGCTTGTCCTGCTGACGGAGTCATGATCCGCTATTTTCAGGCAGTCGGATATGGTGCGGGTGGAATGTCCCACCTTGAAACCGAGGTCCCACAGCAGGGGGATAACGCGCATATGCGCCGAGTCGCCGGAACGTATTATCACCTTTTCGTACAGGAACAGAAGATCGATATCCGAGTAGGGATTCAACTCGCCCCGGCCGTATCCGCCAAGCGCGATAAGCGCAAACGTATTATCTTTTTCCGGGCTTGATTTGGAATCGACTATTTCGCATATCAGGTCGTCAACGAAACTGCTCCATGCGCGGCAGCTGTCCATGCCGCCCGCTCCCGCAAGGTGGTTTTCTTCAATCCTACGCCTTGTCTCTTTTATCTTTTCGGCGTATTCGGCGGTAGTCGTCATGACATCGGCTTAAAAGGCGCGACCGCCGGGTTAAACGTCAACTCCCGCGCGCCCCGCATAACGGTAATCCGTACCCTGGCCCCGACGCGCATGGAAAACACAGCTTTTGCCATCTCGTAGGGTGTCGTTACCTTTTTACCGTTAAACCTTACGATTACGTCACCCGCCTGAATACCGACCCTGCCGACCGGCGAGTCTGGATATATTGCCGTTACGAGTAAACCC
>BTTC01000146.1:0-5186 GCA_036244935.1 bacterium
GCATTGCAAATGGCCATCCAGATGCGAAACATTGCTTCGGGCGTCATCCATCATTCCGACAGAGGCGTTCAATACGCTTGTCATGAATATGTAAACATGTTGAAGGAATATAAGTTCGAGATTAGTATGTCGGCGGCGGGAAATCCGTATGACAATGCGTTCGCCGAGTCGTTCATGAAAACCCTTAAAAAAGAGGAAGTATATCTATGGGAGTATGAAAGCTTTACGGATGTCATTGAACGCATCCCGCTGTTCATCGAGATCGTTTATAACAGTAAGCGGGTCCACTCGGGCATACAGTACTTGCCACCGGTGGAGTTTGAAACTATATTGCAGGACAAAGAAAGAAAACAGGAGCTCGGACAGGTCACCCTAAAACTGGCGGAGTAATGCTCCAGTTACAGGGGTGCACTCCACTATAAGATCAAGGATCGCTATTGTTGGAGGTGCTTGATTCAAATGCTGATCAAAATACAATGGACACGGGATATCATGAATTTCAGCTCTTAATGCCATAAAAAAATTATCCTCGTCGCAACCACAAGGGCAAGTTCCATCAGGACAAACTTTTGGGTAACGATATCCAAATGAGCCATCGTTAATGCGGTTATTGATGGTAGCAATGACACCTCCCCATGCTCCATTGGTAATTTCTTCCTTTACGCGTGTTTGCGGCCCCTGTTCTCTATCAGAAAAATATGAACTACCCATAATAAGCAAATCTACAAATTCAACTAAAAGAATTCAATAACTTATATCACCTTTTGCCATTCTCAATATTATAGCCATTTAGGGGAAATTATGTTCCTACATTCAACCGACAGGTGTACTAAATGACTTCTGACAAGTCTTTACTGTCGATGGTAGTTCAACCCTTCCCTCGCTTTCCGGTTATTACCCGCTTTGCAATCTTTCCACAAATTTAACGCAATGGTAACATCAAAAAAAATGGGTGGGCGAGTTTTGCGAATTGGTTGCTTACTTTCATGGCAAGTGTTAATTATTTCAAGATGTACATTAACGTCGGCGGCCGGAAGGTGTATTACGAGCAGGCGGGATCGGGGACTCCGCTGCTGCTGCTTCACGGGTGGTCTGCTTCCGTCGAGGTTTTCAGACGGCTTTTTTCCATGCTCGCAAAAAACAGAACGGTGCGCGCCGTCGACTTCCCCGGTTTCGGCCTTTCGGAACCGCCTCCTTCCCATTGGGGCACTGCGGAATATTCCGGGCTTGTAAAAAACCTTATGGACGAGTGGGGATGCGGCAAAACCGATCTGCTTGCGCATTCCTTCGGAGCGCGCGTTGCCCTTAAGTTTTCACACGCTCACCCGGACAGCGTGAACAGGCTTGTACTTACGGGCGCCGCCGGTATCCGCTCCAAAAAAAGAATTTCTGGCGGCAAGCGGTTTTTACAACGCGCCGCGAAAACCGCCTCTGTTTTCGGCACTCCGGGACGCTGGGTAAAAGAGAAAATCTATCGCCGCATAGGCTCCGCGGACTATGCCGCAGCCGGTGATATGCGTCCCGTGCTGGTGCGCGTGGTTAACGAAGATCTTTCACCCATACTTCCTGATATACATCACGAAACGCTTTTGATATGGGGGGAAAACGACTCCGAAACACCGCTTGAAGACGGGCGCAAAATGAAAAACGGGCTTCCGAATTCCCGCATGGAAGTGATAAAAGGAGCCGGGCACTATGCCTTCATGGATGCTCCGGATATTTTCTACAATCTCGTTAAAACCTTCCTGCGCTTACCCGGATGAACCTTGCCGCACTGATCGCCGCAATTTGCTGGACTCTATTTTCACTGGTGGTCGTTCGCCGGTTCGCCCACGTGCTGCAGCTTGAGCATTACCACAACGACGGATACCTGAAATGGTTTTTTATAGGCGGCGGATGGCGGGCCTATTCCCGCAGTATACGAACTTACATTATTCACGGGTTTGTCTTTGCGGCGATTGCCGGAATTTTGTTTTCTATTGGATCCCCTAACGCGGAATTTATCCTGTTGTCCCTGTTTGCTATTTTGTGGGTAGCAGAGCATTACCGGCCTAAAGTGCGGGTTAAAAAAGTTTTTGTATTTACTCCGCGCATAAAACGGCTTTTTGCAATCCTTTTCATTGTCGAGGCGTCCATAGTAATAACATCGGCTGCGGCTTTCGCCGATGAGAGGGGAGTGGTTATCGCCCTTGTTTTGCTTGCGTATAACCAGTGGTTCATGCTTGCGTGCGCTAACCTTATGGCGCAGCCTGTTGAAAAAGCCATTCAGAGTTTTTTCAAGAAAAAAGCCCGCGCTAAACTGTCCGGCAAACTGGTGATAGCAATCACCGGCAGCTACGGAAAAACAGGCGCCAAGGAAGCGGCCGCGCACGTACTGGAGCGGTCGTACCCGCTTTTAAAAACCCCGGGCAGTTACAACACGCCGATGGGACTTTGCAGCGTCATAAACGAACGGATGGAGCCGCACCACGAAGTTTTCATAACGGAAATGGGCGCTACGCGGCGAGGTGACATAAAAGAGCTTTGCGATCTGTGCCGCCCCGGAATCGGTATAATCACCTCAACCGGACAGGCGCATCTGGAAACCTTCGGTACAACGGAAAACGTGGCGCTAACAAAGTTCGAGCTTGCCGAGTCGCTGCCCGATGACTCCGTTTTGATAATCAACGGCGATTACGAGGCGGCGCGCCGCCTGGCCGGGCGTTACCTCAAGCCGGGCCGGAAACTCATAACATACGGTTTTGAAGAACGGTCCGATTACATGCCGAAAAACATCCGGTGCGGAAAAAACGGTTCCACCTTCGATTTGAAAACGCCGGACTCCGTGATGGAAAATATTTCGATCCGTCTTCTGGGAAAACTCAACGTGATAAACGTAACCGCCGCCATCGCACTGGGCAGGCATTTGAAGATAAGCGACGATAAGATCAAGGCCGCATTAGCCACGCTTCCCCAGATGGAACACCGCCTGCAGCTTCTGGAAAACACGGGATCGCGCCTTGTGATAGACGACGGCTTTAATTCAAATCCCCAGGGGGCGGCGGCGGCGCTGGAGACTTTGGGTTTTTTTGAGGGGTATCGAAAAATAATGGTTACGCCCGGCATAGTGGACCTCGGCGCAAAACATGAAGAGGCCAACTTCAACTTCGGGAAAACGGCGGCGCGCTTTTGCGACCTTGTGATACTGATCGGCGAACGCCGCACAAAACCGATACGCGACGGGCTTTTGCAGGGAGGTTTCGCACAAGACCGTATAAAAACTTTCCAGTCGCTTGCCGAAGCCAAACCGCATATCAACCGCGCAGCGGACGAAAAGAGTATCGTCCTTTTTGAAAACGATCTTCCCGACCATATGGAGGCGGCTTTCTGAAATGCCATACAAAATACTTTAAATATAATTACTATGAAGAAATTTAAAAACGATTCGTTCAGGGATTTCGTGCTCGATCAACTCGGCGGCGGCAGTGTAACGTGCCGCGCCATGTTCGGCGGGCACGGTCTTTACCGGCGCGGGAAATTTTTCGGCATCATACACAAGGGGAAACTTTATTTTAAAACCGGCGGTAAAACCAGGAATGAGTATATCGAACACGGCATGAAACCCTTCCGCCCGAACGAAAAGCAAACATTGAAAAACTATTACGAAGTTCCCGCCGAGATAATCGAAAACCCCGAAGAACTGTTAAACTGGGCGTCCCGCATCGGTTGATGCCGTGTTTTCCCGTACAGCCAGTCTTGTAATACGTTTTAATCATATAATAATTTTACAAATGCCTGAAATTGTGCAATAATCCAGTAAAAGTTCGGACGGGAAGCTGCGCTGCCGCCGGTTCGCGATGCGGCTTTTCCCAGTGAGCATGATGAAGGAAAGCGCATGACGCAATTTACTGCAAAGATAGAAGATGTAGCGATTGACGCAAAGACGAGGGTGGATTCTTCTTATTCGGCCTTCCTCTCGATGTGGCGTTATAACATCCTGGTCATTCTGTTTCTGGATATTGCGGTAATTCTGGGTTCTTTCTTTCTTGCCTATCATGTACGTTTCAATATGCAGATTCTGCCTCTTAAAGAGCTGCCCTTCCCTGATATTGCCAATTACAGCAGAGACGCGGCGGTAATGACCAGTATATGGATATTCCTGATCTGGCGTGACGGCGGCTACGATAACGGATTACGCAACATCGGCGACGTTATTCTGAAATGCCGGTATCTTGCCGCCAGCGGTTTTTATGCGATGTTGATAGTTATAATGGTTTCCCTGATGTACGACAGGTCGGCCCTTTCTTCGAGAGCCGTCTACGTTATGTCCACCGGTTTCGCCTTTACTGCGATGGTGCTCATCAGGTGGATGTTCAGAAGCATCGAAAAGAAACTGGCGTTTAAGGGCATTGCGGTCAAACGCGTCGTAATGCTGGGTATGGCCGAAGGGTTGATAACGTTCGGCGAGCTGATAAAAACCGAGTGGCCGCAGGGATCCATCGTAGGCTACATCCTTTGGGGCGGCAAAGAGCCGGAAATATCTTCTGAAGGTAGAAACGTTCTGGGCCATCTGGCCCATATAGACGAAATTTATAAAAAACATCCTTTTGACATACTGATAATGCCGTCGCCGGATATGACTTATAAAAACGGCAGACGCCGCAGCGATACGCAGGGACCGGGGAGTTTTTACAGCAATATGATAATGAAAGTAGTCAACTTCTGCGAGGAACATGACATATACCTTTACATGCTGCCGGGATCGTACGAGGTTGCAATTTCAAAATACGAGATTGGAAGTTTTGCCGGCACTCCCATTATCCGTCTGCAGGATTCGGCCTTAAAGCCGATTTATGCGATCACAAAACGTTTGATAGATATATTCGTATCAACGGCGGTTATCGTATTGGGAATGCCGTTATGGGTGGTAATCGCGGTTTTGGTAAAGCTGACGCACGAAGGGTCTGTTTTTTTCGTCCAGACAAGAGCCGGACTGCATAAACAGCCCTTCAAGGTGATAAAGTTCCGCACGATGGTGCCCAACGCTCAAAAACAGCTGAAAACCATTCTGAACGTTAAAAATTTGATGATACCCGGATACAAGATCAAAAACGATCCGCGCGTAACGCCAATCGGCAGGTTGCTGAGGAAAACGAGTCTTGACGAGATACCGCAGATGATTAACGTGCTGAAAGGAGAAATGAGCA
>BTTC01000147.1:0-5126 GCA_036244935.1 bacterium
TCCTGCATTGCGCCTATGGAGCCCATTCCCCTGTAGACCTTGTACGCCCTTCCCTGATACAGGATTTTTTCACCGGGGCTTTCCTCGACGCCGGCGAATATGGAGCCTATCATAACGGCATCCGCACCGGCGGCGATGGCTTTCACGATCTCTCCCGAATACTTGATACCGCCGTCGGCTATGACGGGTATGCCGTCCTTTTTCGCTTCTTCGCTGCATTCCGCAACGGCTGATACCTGCGGCACTCCAACGCCCGCGACAATGCGCGTGGTGCAGATCGAGCCGGGGCCGATGCCCACTTTTACCGCGTCCGCGCCGGCGTCAATCAGGTCGCGCGCGGCCTGCCGGGTTGCAATGTTGCCAGCAATAATAGAAATTCCGGTATATTTTTTCCGCAGGATTTCCAGCGATTTTAGAACGCCTTCCGAGTGGCCGTGGGCCGTATCTATCACCAGAACGTCCGCCCCAGCCCTTACAAGAGCTTCGGCGCGGCTGTCGCGGTCTTCGCCGACGCCCACGGCTCCGCCAACAAGCAGGTGCGCCTCCGCATCCTTGGCCGCGTTGGGGAACTGAATGTTCTTTAAAATATCCCTGATGGTTATAAGCCCTTTGAGTGAAAGGTCCTTTCCGACAAGCGGCAGCTTCTCTATGCGGTGTTTTTTAAGGATATCCTGCGCTTCTTCCAGCGACGTACCCACCGATGCCGTTACGGGATTTTTGGTCATTACGTCCTTAAGCAAAATGCCCTTGTCGGTCTCGAAGAGAAGATCGCGGTTCGTGACTATCCCCACCAGCTTGCCGTTATCCGTTATCGGTATGCCGGATATGTTGTACCTGCGCATGGCCTTCATCGCGTCTTCAATCGTCTGGGCGGGCGACAGGGTAATGGGGTCCACTATCATCCCAGAGCTGTACCGCTTGACCTTTTCCACCTCATGGGCCTGCTTTTTTATGGAAAGGTTTTTGTGGATTATGCCCACTCCCCCTTCCTGCGCGAGCGCGATGGCAAGATGCGATTCCGTTACCGTATCCATCGGTGCGGAAATAAGAGGTACGTTAAGCGAAATTTTTTTCGTAAGACGTGTTTTCAATGAAGCATCCTTGGGGAGAACCTTTGACCGCCCGGGCAAAAGCAGGACGTCGTCAAAAGTGAGATACTCTTTTATCGGCAATTCAAGCATTTTCTTCTTGGCCAAAACCTCAGATGATTAAGAAAACCAGTGCGTTGCAATTCAAACACTTATGCAGATAGCCTGTTGTATTTTGTTGGTGGGAAATCCTACCACAAAACCACCGGATACCGCTAAAAAATTCTATCGTTAAATATTTCCCGCGCTTTCCTTGAGCAAACGGTAAAAATTTTTGGAAAAACGGATTTCATCTTCTTTCGTCGGCAGCGTGTTTTTTATAACTTCCATTTGCAGCGCCCGCATAACGCGGCCCATCAAAGGCCCGCTTTCGATTCCAGCCCGTATGAGATCGCCGCCTTTTACGCGGGGGGTTATGTATCGCAGGCGGGACATGAATTCCGCGACAACCTTTTTTCCCTGCCGCTCGCCGGATGCGGCCATAACGGCCAGCATGACGTCCGCTGAAAGGCCGTTCAGTGCCTCGTATATTTCAACGGACATCGCGGGCGTGAGGCTTCCTGTAATATCTATGCAGTCCGCCGCTTTACGCCTTGCCTCGATTATCCTTTTAACCGGATGCCGGTCGAATCCCAGCCTTTTAAAAAACTCCACAGACTGCGGTTCGTCAAGCGCGCTTGAAAGGCATAGCAGGTATATGAACCACGGGCGTATCCTTTCCGTATCGAAAGAGAGTTTATGCCAGGCTATGGCTTCTTCAGCCTGCCGGCAAAGGCGGTGAATTTTTTTATCGTACATGAGGTGCGGATATATAAGTTTCCAAAGCCCGAATTCCCGCATCCTTTGCATGGCATTTGACGGATGCTCTTCGTTGGAGAAAATGACGTTAAGTTCGTTGAACAGCCGCGCGCCGGATATTTTGTCTATTAAATCCCCCGTGGCTGCCAGCTTCAGGAATTTTTTCGTATTGGCCTCGATTGCGAAATTGAAACGCTGCTCGAAGCGGATGGCCCGAAACAGGCGCGTAGGGTCTTCTACGAAGCTGCGGTCGTGAAGTATCCGCAGCGCTCCGTCTTTCAAATCCTGCTGACCGCCGAAGAAATCGATCAACTGGTTTTTATTATCTCCGTTAAGTTTTACCGCCATCGCGTTAATAGTGAAATCCCGCCGGTAGAGGTCGTTTTTTATCGAGCTCATTTCAACTATCGGCAGTGCGGCAGGTTCGGTATAAATTTCCGTGCGGGCCGTGGCCACGTCTATCTTGCGGCTCCCTTTCAGCATAACAATCGCCGTTTTGAATCTTTTGTGCGTTTTCAGTTTGCCGCCGTACTGGTTGGTGAAACGCCGGGCGAATTCTATACCGTCCCCTTCGATAGCTATATCCACGTCAAGGCTTTTACGCCCCATTTTACGTCCCGCAAGGAGGTCTCTAACGAATCCGCCGACCGCGTATGCGGTAAAACCGTATTTATCGGCGCATACGGCTGCCTTTTCCAAAAGGTCCGTTATTTCCACCGGCACGCTTCCCCTTACGCAGGTGAAAAAATTCCCGCTCAACCGCCCTACATCGGCGGACGCTTTTTTGTCAGGCAAAGCTCGACCAACTCGGCGATTACCGCAGTTCCGGCGCACATCACCGTATCCGCGCCTCCCCAATAAATCTTAACCGTGCCGTCATCCTCCGGCACCGCGCCGCAGGTAAACACGACGTTGTGAACGTAGCCGGTAAGCTCCCATGAATCTTCAGGCGAAAGAATCCACTCGTCCGATATGCCGATAACCCTTGACGGATCGTCAAGCTCGTGAAGCGCTACGCCGAGCCGATATACTGCCCCGTCCATTGTGTCGAATACGCCGTGATAGATGTTCAGCCATCCTTTTGAGGTTTTTATGGGCGTTGCCCCGGGGCCGATTTTCATCTCGTCCCAATGGTATTGCACCGGTTTTATGACTACTTCCGAATCTCCCCAGTGTATGAGATCGGGCGACCATGATAACCAGATGGCCCACGGGCTGATTTCCGAATGGGGACGGTCGAGCCTTGCGTAACGATCGCCGATTTTTTCGGGGAAGATTACGACGTTTCGCATATCGGCCTGCGTGATTAACGAAATACGCTCCACCGATTTGAAATCCTGCGTTCGGGCAAGCATGATGCGTACGCCGTGTTTGGAGTACGCGCTGTAGGTTATCAGGTATTCGCCGTCCATGCGGCAGATGCGCGGGTCTTCCACGCCGTATTCCTCGTATTTGGCGAAAGGATTTTCATTGGTAGGCGTTATAAACGGTTTCGGTGCGGACTCGAAGTTGAAACCGTCGCCGCTTTCGGCCAAACCGATGATGGAGCGGCCGTTTCGCAAATGAGAGCGGAAGAGCATAATGTAACGTCCGTCGTGTTTTACTACGCCCGCGTTGTGTACCGTCTCGACGGGATACGGGATATCCTTTTTCGTCAGGATCGGGTTTCCATCGTACCTTTCTACTAAGGGAGTTTTGTCCATCATAATAACCCCTGATTCCCGGCTAAGAAAATGACAAGTATGGATGTTGTTGAAGTATCTCCGTTTTCCCCTCTTCGGTTTACGAGGAGGGGCGCAGGGGCGGTGTCCTTTAATAATTGTTTTTTCAACAAGGGAAAACCCCTCCTACGCCTCCCCTTATGCCTTCCGGCAAGGGGAGGAAAAGTACGGTCGTCTCCCTTATCCGGGAATCAAGGCATAATAACCTCGTATTTAAGCGTGTCATGGCGGGTTTGCCGAACCGCCCTTCGACAGGCTCAGGGTGACAAGAAAATGTCATGGTGAGTTTACCGAACCATCCTTCGATGAACTCAGGATGACAAGTTCCGGGCTCAGGATAGTGGGTAGCCGGCCTATCTGCCTGCCCTCCCGTAATCGTCTTCCAGCCGTATGATGTCGTCCTCGCCGAAGTAATCGCCCATTTGAACTTCCACGAAAACGAGCGGTTTTTCGCCCGGGTTCAGTATTCTGTGGGACGCCGTCCTGGGTATATCGACGGACTGCCCGGCCTTCAGCGGTATGTCGCGTCCGTCAACCGATACGACGCCCTCACCGCTTGTAACCACCCAGTGCTCTGCCCTGCGTTCGTGTTTTTGAAGGCTCAGCCGCTTTCCCGGAAGCACCACGATCCTTTTAACCTTGTGGTCGTTACGCTCGCTCAGGTTTTCGTAATGACCCCAGGGGCGGTAGTTTTCCCTGTCGTCCATTATTTTTTTATATACCTCAAGATACTTGTCCGCCATGCGTTCCGACGTAAAGTTTTTCTCGACGTGGGCGCGGCATGCGCGCCTGCTGATCGACCTGATTTTTTCAACCGCCGCCGCAGCTTCCCCGGTGTTTTTAACTATAAATCCGTTTTCGCCGTCTGCCAGCAGTTCGGGTATGGCGCCCAGACCGTAGGCTATCACCGGCGCGCCGCACGCCATGGATTCTATAATGCTTAAACCAAAGGGTTCCTCGAAGCTGATAAGGTGCAAAAGCGCCGCCGCCCCGCCGAGGATTTCCGGCCTTTTATCCGGCCCCACGGGTCCGATGTATTCCACCTTTTTGCCATCTATTTGCGGCTTTATACGCTTGTTGAAGTATTCCTCGTCATGGACGATACCGGCGATAATAAGTTTCATATCCGCTTTCCGCGCCGTTTCGATGGCCTCCGCCACCCCCTTTTCGGGGTGAATGCGCCCGAAAAAAAGAAGGTATCCGCCCGGCTCTTCGGTAAAAGCAAACTGATCCATTTCGATGCCGTGGTGGATTGTTGCCATGTAATCCAGTTTATCGCTTTTATCGGATTCACTGATGGCCACGTAGTTCGTACTGCCGTTATACTTTTCAAAAACCGGCAAAATAGAGGGGGAGGAAAACCCGTGTATGGTGGTTACAATCGGCGTTTGCGTAAAGCTGCTGTAGGTAAGCGGCAAAAAATCGAAGCTGTTGTGTATAAGGTCGTATTCATCCGCGCGTTCAAAAAGTTCTGAGATGTGCAGGCATTCCCATACTTTCGGGTTTATTGAAGAATCTT
>BTTC01000148.1:0-5036 GCA_036244935.1 bacterium
AAGACGGCCCGGCCTTTTCAGGAAACTGAACCCAAAGGTTCGCGCGCTGGCGCCCAGCTGACAAATATCGCCATACCAGGAATCTGGCCAAAGCAAACGCCCTTCGATAAACTCAGGGTGACAGTCCTAACTTGTCATGCTGAGTCCATCTATAGCGTTTCAAGCTCTGGCAGATACGATAGATATTCCAACAGGTCTGAATATCAAGACATTACGTATGTGCATCGTATTCATGGTAAAGCAATATGCTTTAAGCACGGCAAACTGAAGAAACCACATGGCGGGACCGCGAGGAGTTATAAATCAAGCGTTCAATAAAAGAGGCAGTACGTCGCCCGATTTCCCGTGCAGGTGCGCGTCCACTTCCCCGGTTATCAGCGTGCGGTCGGGGTTCACTTCGATAATAAACGCCCCCGCATCCGAGGCGATCCCCGCCATCGATGCCGCCGGCTGGACGACCGCCGAGGTTCCGGCCACGATCATCACGTCGCAATTTCGACAGGCGTCCATAGCGCCTTTAAGGATTTCGGGTTCCAGAGATTCCCCGAACCATACGATGTGCGGTCTCAGCATGGCGCCGCACTCGCATAGAGGCGGTATTTCTTTCAGTTCCGTTTCAAGGTTTTCCTTTACCATACCTTCCACGGTACATCGGGTATGCCAGATATTGCCGTGCAGCTCCAGGATATTTTTGCTTCCCGCCTTCGCGTGGAGGCCGTCTACGTTTTGCGTGATAAGTACGAACCGCTGGTATTTCTTTTCCATGTCCACCAGCGCGGAGTGTCCCGGATTGGGCTTAAGCGGGGCTATCAGCTTGCGGCGCCAGCCGTACCATTCCCATACGAGTTTGGGATCGTTGTAAAACGCTTCGGGCGTTGCAAGCTCCTCCGCGCGGAAATTCCGCCACAAACCCTCCTCGCCCCGGAAGGTGGGCACGCCGCTTTCCGCCGAAACGCCCGCGCCCGTAAGAACGGTCACGCGTTTGGCGGACCGCATTTTTTCTTTTACGTCAGCCGGTATTTTCAAGCGGCTTTGCCGGAATATCGAAATAAAAGGTAGACCCTTCGCCCGGTTCGCTATTAACGCCTATAGTGCCGCCGTGAAGGTCCGTGATCATTTTGCATATGCTCAGGCCGAGCCCCGTTCCGCTGCGTTTTTTTGATTTGATTTTTCCCAGCTGCACAAATTTTTCAAAGATGGCTTCATGGTATTTTTCGTCAATCCCGGGTCCGTTGTCGGTTATCTCAAAACGATAAACGTCCGCGCTGCAGCATTCACCGATAACCAGCGTTTTTCCCTCCGGCGAGAACTTGATGCCGTTACCGATGAGGTTGTTGAACAGCTGAAACATTTTTGATTTATCCGCCATGATTTCGAGGTTTGTGCATTTGCTTTCGTGTTTGATTTTAATATTTCTGCTTTTTGCGTTGAATGACATGGCGGTAATGCTCTCCTTAAGGACGCCGCTTATCCGCACCTTCGCAAGGTTCAATTCCATCCTGCCGGAATTCATCGTTGCCACGCCCATGACATCATTCAAAAGGATCAGAAGGTGCTCGGCGGAGCGGAGGATTATTTTTACCGATTTACCCTGCTTTTCGTTAAGCGGGTTATTACGATCTCTTGTCAGCATCCTGCCGAAACCTATGATTGCCGTCAGCGGGGATCGCAGGTCGTGGGATACTATCGAAAGAAACTCGTCCTTCAGCGCGCTTAGTTCTTTCAACTTGGCATTGGTTTCCTGAAGCCGCGTTATCGCCATACCTTTTTCAAGAGCAACGGCAATGTGATCCTGCATGGAATCCACGAATTTCCTGAAAAACTCGTAATGATCCCCCATGGATTCTTTTGTATACGCGTTGGGCTTTAACGAAGAAAAAAACAGAAAGCCCGTTGGCCTGCCCGCAACGAAAAGCGGAATCGTGAGGCTCGATCTTACGCCTTCTTTTAGAAGTTTTTCGTTGTAATCCGTTTTGCGGCCCGTACGCTCTACGTACTCCTTCAAGTTGCTGATCACCCGTATTTTGCGCGCTTCGAGCACTTTCAGTAGCGAGGTTCTCCTGAAACCGCAGGAATAGCCCTTGCCCAAGCTGGTTGGCTTGTCCGATTTAGCCTTGATAACCGTGAGGTTTTCACCGCTTTCATCCAGCGTTGAGAGTCCTATACGGTTGTACGGTATCACCGTTTTAAGCTGGTCGAATATTATCTCGAAGATTTCATCGAACGTTGCGCCGGTATGGATGGCAGACGAAATCTTGTTAATCGCGTTGTTGACCTGATTCATCTCCGCAAGCTGACGGTTCTTTTTTTCCAGCTCCGCAACGGCAGCCGCGCTGTCTGATATTTTCATGACGTTCGGCTAAAGCGGTCTAAGTCTTATTCGACCCATTTTTCAAGGCCGTCCTTATTAATTCGTAATCTCTTGATATTAAAAAACCCTTTATACCTTTGAACTGTTTCTATATTTCCTTTTGTTATTACTTCAATCGATAAACCCTTTGGGGATTTTCTACCTAACTCTGCAGATTTTAATAAATGCAGGAACTCAAAATCGGCTTCAGGCATTGAATACCCTACTATAAGCCACAGATCGGCCTCCCGTAGAGCGGCATGAGCTTGCTCCCAAATTGACTGAAATTGTGCAATTGAAAAATTTTTGCGATAGCTGAAAGTTGCAACACGTCCCGCCATAATGTTTTTGCAATGCGGACAACTTCTGTCCCCTTGGTGACGTTTTAACAATTTTACAATTTTCTCCTCAGAATTGAATATTTCAAAATCCTTTATTTCAAGAAATGTTCTTTTATTCAATGCACTGTTAGCGATTTTTCCAGTAAAAAATCTTCTACATGAATCGCAGTAAACCCAGTTGGTAGAACCATGAATTTTCATAATTGGGACGCCATTATGTTTCCATGGTTTATTATTATATTGACTATCAAATTTGAATGTTTTAATTGGGTAGTGAAATTTAATTTTCCTGTGCAAATGTTTTTCGACAACAATATCCCAGTTCAGAGTAACTATGGACAAATCATAGCTATTTTTCAATTTGCGAAGCGTCTTCTGTATGTAGTCACTCTTTTTTCCAGTAGTAAGGAGTTGAAATACTCTGTGTATACTCATCCTCCGAATAGCACGTAATCTTTTAGGACTGTAATACCTGCCAAGGTGGTGGCCTGAATTAGCCGCCAAATCCAACAATGTAAAATGGTTTTCTAGTGATGGAAAATCATTACTTTCAGAATATCCAAAGATTCTTTTCCAAAAATTCCTTAAAATATCATTGATTTGCTCATCGATTTTAAGTGGAAGGTTTGAATTGTCTGGTGTTTCTAAGAACTTACTAGGGATATCAGCGGTTGTTGGAAGACCCGCAACTTTCGAAAATCCGGAGCCCAGAATAAGAGCAAGTTTAGGTTTACTCATAGCGGCGGTTTTCTCTGCGCCACTTCGGGATCGCGCAGTTTTTCGTAAACGGACGCGGCGGTAAAAAGCGCTGGCTCATTCATATGGGCGGCTATCATCTGAACCGCGATAGGCCTTCCGTTTTTTGAAAACCCGCCCGGCAGCGACATCGCCGGAAGTCCCGCAAGATTGACGCCTATGGTAAAAATATCGCTCAGGTACATCTGCAGGGGGTTATTTATCTTTTCGCCGATGTTAAACGCGGCGGTAGGCATAACGGGGGTTAGAAGAATATCGCACTTCGAAAACGCATTTATAAAATCCCGCGCAATAAGAGCGCGCACCCTTTGAGCCTTGAGGTAATAGGCATCGTAGTAGCCGCTGCTCAGTACATACGTGCCCAGTATTATGCGCCTTTTTACCTCGGCGCCAAAACCTTCCATCCGGGTGTTGACGTACATCTGCTGCAGATTTTCCATGCTTTTGCTTCTGTAACCGTATCTCACGCCGTCGTAGCGGGCCAGGTTGCTGCTGGCCTCCGCAGGCGCGATGACATAGTAGGTCGGGACGGCGTACTCGGTATGCGGCAGTGACAACTCCTCTATACTCGCCCCCTCCTTTTCCAGCCTATGCGCCGCATCCTTAACGACGGCGGCCACCTCACTGTCCAGACCTTCGATGAAGTACTCTTTGGGTATTCCTATCACCATGCCTTTTACGTCCCTGTTGAGAGATTCTCCGTAATCCGGCACCGGTTCGTTTTGAGATGTGGAGTCCATGGGGTCGTGCCCGGCGATAGCCTGAAGAAGAATAGCGGTATCTTCAACCGTTGCCGCCATCGGACCGATTTGATCCAGCGATGACGCGAACGCAACGAGTCCGAACCTTGAAACGCGGCCGTAGGTCGGTTTTAATCCCACCACGCCGCAGCAGCCCGCGGGCTGGCGTATGGAACCGCCGGTATCCGATCCCAGCGAACCGGGACAGTACCCCGCCGCCACTGCCGCCGCCGAACCGCCGCTGGAGCCGCCCGTAACCGCGTTGAAATCCCACGGGTTCCGGCATACGCCGAAATAACCGGTCTCGGTGGAAGAACCCATGGCGAATTCATCCATGTTAGTTTTTCCAAGCGTTACGCAGCCCGCAAGCTGCAGCCTTTTCATGACGAATGCCGAGTACGGCGACCTGAAACCCTCCAGTATCCGTGAACCGCAGGTGGTAACGCGGTCCTTTATTACTATGAGATCCTTTATCGCCAGCGGTATACCAAGAAGGCTGCCGCGCTCGCCGTTAGCGATTCGTTTATCGGCCCGCTGCGCCTCCTCCAGCGCTTCTTCACTCTCTACGCTTATGAACGCGTTTATCCTTGGTTCCAGCTTTTCCATGCGTTCCAGGCAGCCGCGCGCAAGCTCGGTTGCGGATATTTCCTTTGCGGAAAGTTTATCCGACAGGGATGCTATCGTTTCGCCTGAAAAATCGGCCATGAATTATTCGGCGATTATCCTTGGGACGGAAAAATATCTTTTGTCCTGCGACGGGGCGTTATCAAGGGTATTGCCGGATTCCAGAGTCGGCGTCGTCTCGTCGGGCCTGAAAACGTTTTCAACCGGCAGGACATGGCTCATAGG
>BTTC01000149.1:0-5032 GCA_036244935.1 bacterium
ACCAGTTCGCCCGCCGTGCCGGTTGCTCCGCAGTATAAAATGTCTTTGGCGGGATATTTTTCGTGGATTTCCCTCAAAATCTCCAACAGCACAGGCAGCGGTTTGCCGTACATTCGGCGGTAAACTGTTTCTATTACGCCGCACTGTTCATCAAGAAGCGCCGCCTTAACGCTTATGGAGCCGACGTCAATACCAAGAAAAAGTTTTTCCACTCCTCATTTTCCTCCTAAACCAACCGTTGACGGGCATCCGCATTTTTCTCGACGAAAGCCAAACTAACCTTCCGCAAACTAATACTGCAAACTAATACTGCCCGGCTCCTCGTAAAACCAGTGTCGCATTATATTAAAAAAACAGACTGTTTGTGGAAAAAAAGCGCTGCGGATGCCGCCCCCCGGTTTTTGTTTTCCCAGAAGCGATTTTACCGTTTTTGGGGGGTGGGAACCTTCGGGGGAAATTACTCCGCGAACGGCCCCATGCGGCGGAATTTCTCGCGGCGGTGCGCCACGACCTCCTCTGGACTGAGTTTGGAAAGTTCCGTCAAATGCCTTCTTATGACCCTTCGCAGGATGTGCGCCGTCAACTTGTGATTGCGGTGCGCCCCGCCTATCGGTTCACGCACGACCTCGTCCACCAAACCCTGTTTCATAAGGTCATCCGCGGTCAGGGCAAGCGCTTCGGCGGCCTCCGCTGTTTTGGATTGATCTTTCCACAAAATCGCCGCGCACCCTTCAGGGGATATGACTGAGTACACCGAATGCTCCAGCATCAGGACGCGGTTGCCGACGCCCAGGGCAATAGCCCCGCCGCTGCCGCCCTCGCCGGTGATAACGCAGATTATCGACACCCTCAGGGATGACATCTCCAGCAGGTTGTGCGCGATCGCCTCGGACTGCCCGCGTTCTTCGGCGCCGATTCCGGGATAGGCCCCCGGCGTATCCAGCAGCGTAATAATCGGAGTTTTGAATTTTTCGGCGAGTTTCATCATCCTCAGCGCCTTCCTGTAGCCTTCAGGATGCGCCATGCCAAAGTTGCGGTGCATTTTTTCCTTCGTATCGCGTCCCTTCTGCTGTCCGATGAACATCACGGATTTTTCATCTACCGACGCGAAACCGCAGACAATGGACGGCCCGTCACCAAACAGGCGGTCGCCGTGCTGTTCCATGAAATCTTCGGACATTTCGTTTATGAAGTCGTACGCATAGGGCCTTGCCGGATGCCGGGCAAGCAGGGTTTTTTGCCATCTGTTTAGCTTCGAGAAAGTTTCCTTTCTCAGCTGGTTGAGTTTTTTGTGCATCTTCCGTATCTCGGAAGAAAAATCAGTACCCTCGGATTGTCCAAGAGCGCGCAGCTCTTCCAGCTTCTGTTCCAGCTCTATGATTTGTTTTTCAAATTCGAGAAAAGGAGCGCTCATCGGACGGATTCTAACAGAAAAGCTGCCTGACACGCTTTATTCATGGATAAAGCTGCCAAAGATGATACCGAATCTGCACGAGACGCAGTCAAAATTTTCTTTACCATAGCGCGGCATATGGTGTAAATTGCCGTCTCAATGAGCAAAATAAAAATGTATACCAGCGAATGGTGTCCTGACTGCTGGGCGGCCAAGCGGTTTTTGGATGGTAAAGGATTCGAATACGAAGAAATCGATCTGGATAAAAAACCCGACGCGGTGGAGTTCATCATAAAGGCCAGGGGTAAACGGGTTGTTCCTACGCTCGAACTGAACGGCAGGTTCATGGATGGGAACAGGTTCGACCCGGAGAAGTTCGAAAAGGACCTGACGGCGCTCATGGCCTGATGCGGTTTTGGCCATGTCGCGGCTTTTACATTTAATTACAAGAATTCACCAGTTGGTCAGCGTACCTTGATCTGGTATCTGCTGATTTTTTGCTGGAGGTTGCGGCGCGTGATGTTCAGTTTCCTCGCGGACTTGGTAACGTTGTTGCCGTTGCGTTCAAGCGTCTTTAGAATAAAAAGTTTTTCGTATTCGCCCACGGCTATTTTAAGGGTTTGATCTCCGACTATTTCAAGTTTTGCTTTGCCGGTTTCCTTTGTCAGTTCGGAAGGTAGGTCGTCTTTTTCGATTATTCCGTTTTTATCCAGCACAACGGCTCTTTCCAGAACGTTTTGCAGCTCTCTTATATTGCCGGGCCATGAATATCCGGTAAGCACCCTCAACGCATCGCCGGATACGGAGATCAGCTTTTTTCCCATCGTATTGCAGAATCCCTTGATAAAAAACCTGCTCAGCTTGGGTATGTCATCCTGCATGTCGCGCAGGGATGGAATTTTTATGGGGATAACGCCTACGCGGAAATAGAGGTCTTTCCTGAACCGACCGCTCTTGATAAGATCTTTCAGGTTTTCGTTGGAAGCCGTTATCAGGCGGAAATCGACCGATATGGTTTTGTTGCCCCCAACGCGCTCCAGCTGTTTTTCCTGCAGGACGCGCAGCAGCTTTACCTGGGTAGACATCGATATGGTGCTTATTTCGTCAAGGAAAATGGTGCCCCCGCTTGCAAGCTCAAAGCGGCCTTTCCTTTCGCGGGTTGCGCCGGTAAACGACCCCTTTTCGTGCCCGAAAAGCTCGCTTTCAAGGGTACCGGAAGAAAGCGCGGCGCAGTGCAGCTTTATGAATGCGTTATTCGCCCTCGGACTGTTTGAATGTACGGAGTTAGCCGCAACCTCCTTGCCCACGCCGCTCTCGCCCAGAAGCAGTATGGCGGAATCGCTGTTTGCGGCCATTTGCAGATGGTCCATTGTTTCGCGCATACGCGGACTTTTAAACTCGAAGAAAGCGGGCGCTTTTTGTACATCGCTATGTTTCAGTACATACAGCTCTCGTCTAAGCTGGCTGGTTGTCGCCGCGTTTTCCACCTCCATTAAAAGTTTTTCCATATCGATGGGTTTCAGGAGGTAGTTGTAGGCGCCGGCGCGCGTGGCCTCTTTTGCGGATTCAAGCGAGCCATAAGCAGTAAGGATAATCACTTCGGTGGTTTCAATAACAAGTTTTTCATTGAGTCTGTGAAGCAGTTCCAGACCGCTCATCCCGGGCATTTTGAAGTCCGTAATGATTACGTCGAAATTTGTTTTGGCGCATATTTCAAGCGCCTCCTCGCCCGTGCCGGCACACTCGGTTTTTACGCCGTACATATTGAAAAAACTTTCCTGCGTCTCGCGGACGGTGTCGTCATCGTCGACTATCAGCAGACTGATGGGGTTGCCGTTGACGGTAATCGCGCTACTTGATTCTTCGGCGTTATACGCAACCATATATAAGACCTATAAAAAGAGTCCAACAATTTTAGAGTCTTTTTGACCCGAAAATGAACTAGTATGGAAGTGTATTATAACTACAAAAGAACCAGATTCGATACTAGTATTTAAAATTTTAATGGGGTTTATTTTATGACAAACCGGCATGAGACGAAAGATATTACGCTTGATTTCACTCGGATTACGGCGGCGGCGGCAGGTGAAGAACACGGTATATCGGACAAACAGCTGAAAGGGCTCCAAAACAGGGCAGGCAAAATACACCGAGCGTTAATGGAGCTGCGTCAAAAAGGTGAAGTCGGTTTTTATGATTTGCCTAATTCGGATACAAGCCGGTTGAAGAAATTCGCCTCAAGGGTTCGTGAAAAATACGAAAATCTCGTGGTACTGGGGATTGGCGGTTCGGCGCTCGGAACAACGGCGGTACACGCAGCGTTAAGGCACGGGTTTTCGCACCTTCTAACCAAAAGAAAACGCAACGGTTATCCCAAACTCTTCGTAGTCGACAACATCGACCCCGATTATTTCAGCGAACTCATGGACGTACTGGATCCCAAAAAGACCCTCTTCAACGTGATTTCCAAATCAGGCACAACGGCTGAAACAATGGCCCAGTTCATGATCGTATTCGACAGGCTTAAAAAAAGGCTTAAGGGCAAGTGGAAAAAAAGGGTGGTGATAACCACCGATCCCGCCAAAGGTCTTTTAAGGGCGATGGTGGATGAGTATAATCTGGCGTCGTTCGAAATACCTCCAAACATCGGGGGACGGTTTTCAGTCTGCTCGGCGGCGGGGCTGATGCCTTTGGCATGCGCCGGAGTGGATATTGACGGGTTTTTAGCGGGCGCCGCACAGATGTCGGCGCGCTGCGAAACCGGCAACATCGTGGACAACCCGGCTTACCTGCTGGGCTCCCTTCTTTACCTTGCGGATACGGCAAAAGGTAAATCAATGGCGGTCATGATGCCGTACTCCACAAAACTCTACGGTATGGCCGACTGGTTTCGCCAGCTATGGGCGGAAAGCCTGGGCAAGCGGCGCGACGTCGACGGCCGCGAAGTTTACGTAGGACAAACGCCCATAAAGGCTCTGGGGGTGACGGATCAGCATTCGCAGGTTCAACTGTACGTTGAAGGTCCGTTCGACAAAGTGGTTATTTTCGTTAAAGTGGAAAATTTCGCAAAACGAGTGGATATCCCGGAACTGTTTACGGACAAGAAGGAGCTGTCCTATCTTGCGGGATCGAGCCTTAACGAACTCATCAAAGTTGAAATGGAAGGAACCCGCTATGCACTGGAAAAACACAAAAAAGTCTCTATTACGATAACGCTGCCGGAAATTTCGGCAAATACGCTGGGGCAGTTTATTTTCATGCTGGAGGCGGCGACGGCTTTCGCGGGCGGCCTTTACGGGGTCAACCCGTTCGACCAACCCGGAGTCGAGTTCGGGAAAAACTATTCCTACGCGGTAATGGGCAGGAAAGGATACGAAAAACTAAGGAACGAAATAAAGGAGCAGTCAGGAAAAATCCCCGCAAGAATACTGTAGTCCGTATCAACATGGCGTGCCCGGGTCAAGGGGATAGCCCGGCCCGGATCAAATCGACAACACCAGCCGCAGCCCGTCATCAATGGAGTCCATATCTTTTTTTGACAAAACGGTTCCTTTTTTGATTAGCCGCGTTTTATCCACCGCCCGTCACTGATCACATACCTCGATAACCCGCTTGCCCAGACATGGAACAGTTATTGCT
>BTTC01000150.1:0-5016 GCA_036244935.1 bacterium
ATCGGTGTTTGTGTTTTCGACTGCGTTTATATTTATTCTGTCGTCGGGACTGTCGTTCATACCAACCTGAATCGCCGTCGGGCCGGCGGAGGCTGGCCCGAGGTCGCCATTCAGCAGTTTCTGGCCGTTGAACTCGGTGGTAGCCGTTATCCGGTTAATTTCATCATTGATGGCGTTGAACTCACGGTTTATGGTCTGCCGCGCCGCGTCGTCCAGCGTACCGTTTGCCGCCTGCACAGACAGCTCGCGCTGGCGGGTAAGCATACCGCTGATCTGTCCGAGACCGCCTTCGGCAGTGCGAAGCAGCGAGGAACCGGCGCTGACGTTCTTTGCCGCCTGATTGAGCGACGCAAGGTCGGCCCTGAGTTTTTCCGAGATGGCAAGCCCGGCGGCATCGTCCGCTGCGCGGTTTATCCGCAGTCCCGTAGATAATTTTTTAAGGTTAGCGCCCAGTTTTTCGTTGGCCTGGCCGATACTGTTCTGAATGCTGACAAGACCCGATGAAGAGATATTCAAAGCCATGTGAACTCCTTATATATGAACCCTTTGTTACAATTATAAACGGTTTTCATTTAAAAATCCATAGCCGTAAAATGTCGTTGTTACACGCACCCTTCAGCAGGCTCAGGGTGACAAATTTGTCATGGTGAGCTTGTCGAACCATGTCATGGTGATCGTGAGTTTATCGAACGGTCGAACCACGACAACATCAGGGTGCCCCGCCGCCGCCTTTAAGCAACGACTTTTGCATGAGGTTTCATGATAGAGGAAACCTTGTTCATTCGCCGGTTTTCGGAAAGCGCAAATTCTGGTAATTCATTTTTCAGTTTTGACAAAACCCCCGGCGAATAGCTTTTAAACTTCAAAACTTCTACGCCTTTATCCATATCCGAATAAAGTTCCGGCGCTTTTATATTTTCCATCGATTCAAGTGTTTTCTTCACCTCGGAAAGCGAGGGCTGGGCGCCTGAACGAAAATCGGTTATCTCCCACGAACTGTACAAAAACTGCTGCTGTATCGAGTTATACGGCGTATGCATCGGCTCGACCGAATATAAAACAATCCCCGCTTCAAGCTCACTGTTAAGTTTTTTCATAATTTCATCGGGGGGAATCTGTTTTTTCAGCTCAATATCAAACATCTCGCAGCGGCTGCCGACCCCGACAGACAGCGCCGCGCCAAACGAAAGTTTTTGTCGGGGATGTATGCCGCGCGAAAATGCAACCGGTAACCCGGCCCTTCTTATTGCTCGTGAAAACGCCGCAAGCATTTCCAGATGCGACAAATAACGGGCAAGCGATTCTTTGCGGTAACTTGCGCGGTAGCGGAACCTCACGGACGTATCGGATTTTTCACCCAGATGTAATAAAGGCCGCTCGATTTCAACCTGTTTTTTTATAACCATGTTGCACGGATCAATCCCGCAGCCACTGCATTCACCGAAACGGCAGTCATCCGTAATTTTTTCTTTTTGCGCGTTGCTGAACTCACGGCGCAAATACTTTTTACTGACGCCGATGTCGATATGCTCCCACGGAAGGATTTCGTATTTTGCGCGTTCCCGCAGGGCAAAGTCGTCGGGCTTTAAGCCTTCATCCGCAAAAGCCTTGAGCCAGAGATCGTAACGGAAAAAATCGGTCCAGTTATCCAGCCTGCACCCCTTCCCGTATGCGTTCAATATCACCGCGCCAAGCCGCCTGTCGCCGCGCGCAAACGCCGACTCGATAAAAGACATCTCCACGTCGTGCCCTTTAAGAAAAACGTTTTTCATCCTTTTGAACGCGGACAGAAGCGTCAGTTTTTTTTCTAACAGTTTTTCGGGGCTGTCCATGGCCGTCCACTGGAAAGGGGTGTGCGGCTTCGGCACGAACTGGGATACGCCCACGTTGATTTTGCTAAAACATTTACCGTCATGTCTCAGGGAACGTATCTTCTCCACGATTCGGATGATTTCTTCAATATCTTCACCCGTTTCCGTCGTGAGTCCTATCATGAAGTATAGCTTCAAATGCCGCCTGCCGCCTGCAAGAACATTCTGGGCCGTTTGGAGAAACTCTTCGTCGGATATTTTTTTATTGATAAATCGGCGCAGCCTTTCGGAGCCGGCCTCCACCGTGATGGTAAAACCGGTTTTCCTTACCCGGTTTATCTGGTTTACCAGCTCCGACGTGAGCGTGCCGGAACGCAGCGACGGCAGAGAAATCGAAACGCGGTCGCACGCGGTCGCGTCCATAAGCGATTTCACAAGCGGCTCTATCCCGCTGTAATCGCCGCTTGAAAGAGACGCGAGCGATACCTCGTCCAGACCGGTGGACTTTAACCCTTTTTCGATTATCTCCAGTATGGTTTCAACGCTTCGTTCGCGTACCGGCCGGTAGGTAAAACCGGCTTGGCAAAACCGGCACGCCTGGGTACAACCCCGGTCAATTTCAACGGCTATCCTGTCGAATACCGGCTGGCCGTAAGGTATGACCATGTCGATGGGAAAAGGGCTGTCGGCCAGGTCTTCCAAAAAAACACGGGTTGGACGCGGGACATCCGGTTCATTGGATTTTATATCCTTGACGGACGCTCCATCATAAGAAACATCGAAAAGAGATGGAACGTATATACCGTCGATCCGGGCCAGTTTACGAAGTATCTCTTTTTTGGAAAGCCCATTATTTTTTAAAGCTGCAAACCGCTCCATTAAATCAGGCAGAAGTTGTTCAGCTTCGCCCAGCACGAAAAGATCAAAAAAATCGGCAAGCGGTTCCGGGTTATACACGGCCGCGCCGCCGCCTATGACGATAGGGTGTTCCTCGCGCCTGTCAACGCGCCTTACAGGAATTCCGCCCAGATCCATGATTGAGAGGATACCCGTATACGAAAGCTCCGTCGTTATGGAAAACCCGACGATGTCGAAATCTTTCAGGGGATCGCGGGATTCAAGGCTCCTTAAAAACTCACCGTTTTCCACCAGTATCTTTTCCATATCCGGTTCAGGCACAAAAAACCTCTCGGCCCACAAGCGGTTGCGACGGTTTACGACGTGGTAAAGTATCTTCATTCCAAGATGCGACATGCCTATCCCGTATGGTTCCGGGAAACAAAGCGCGAGGCGGCAATCCACCTCTTCACGATTCTTTATAACGGAATGGACTTCGTTACCTACGTACTGCGATGGTTTTGTAACGCGATCCAGCCATTTTTCATACGGGTGTTTTGTCATATAAATAAAATTTTCTTGATGTGTAACCGGATGAGTTCATTAACGGCTGTTGCCGCAACGTTAAAAAACATTGGAATACCACAAGCTGCCGGGAACCCGTTCGATTATTCCGTCGTCTGGAACTCCATTTTTCGAGTCTCCGTAACGCGTTTCGATGCATCCAATATTTCCAGAGACACCAGATTTCCTTCCTCGTCATAGTCCAGAACCACGCCCGGCTTGTCTTCGTCGCTTTCCGAAACGATTACGTTGTCCTTCAATATAACGTTTAGAGTATCGGTATTTGGATCGTATATGACTTTCATTTTTATTCCCTCCAGTATTTTGTTATTTTACCCGTTCTGTAAACCGTAACAACCTGAGCGGGATTTTTATCCACATCTACAAACACGCGTACAAGGTACGTTTTTTTTTGTCCCCCCATGGATATCCGCGATTGTAATACAATACGTCCGGATCGTACATCCATCCGTTGTTCGGGGTTTATGAGAACTTGCTCGACAACTTGATTACTCATACCGCGACGCTTCATCTCAAATGCCGCATGAGGAGTGATTTCATAATCGGTTATTGCTTCATTATTCATTTAAATTTCCATAGTTGGCAACAGGCAAGTTACTGCTGCCTGAAGCGTCTCATGTGTATTGAAAGCAGCAGTCCCACGGCTGCGTAGTTGGCCAGCAGCGCCGACCCTCCATAGCTCAGCAGAGGCAAAGGTATCCCTACAATGGGCGTGAGTCCCAGCGTCATGGCTACGTTATAAAAGAAATGTACCCCGAACATGGCGGTCACGCCAGCCGCCATAAGCGATCCCGCCTTGTCTTTTGTCTTCAAGATCACGTCGATCATCCTCAGTATCATTATGAAATACAGTATCAGCAGCAGCATTGTCCCAACGAAACCGGCTTCCTCCGCAAAAACCGCGAATATGAAATCGGTGTGCTTTTCCGGCAGGAAGTTGAGTTTGCTCTGCGTACCGGCGAAAAATCCCTTCCCGAAAAGACCGCCGCTGCCTACGGCTATCTTCGACTGTATGGTGTGGTAACCTGCCCCAAGCGGGTCGGCGGAAGGATTCCACATGGCGAATATTCTGCTTTTCTGATAATCCCTCAAGCTGTACCAGGCGGCCGGGATGAGGACAAGCGCTCCCACGCCGGTGGCTACGAGAGTTTCCCTTTTTATTCCGTTAACAAACGTTATCACTACGAATATGGCCATATAGATCATCGCGGTGCCCATATCCGGCTGTTTCGCAATCAGCACTACAGGTATCAGCGCTATTACGGCGGGCAGCAGGAGCTGCCTGAAACCCATCGTTTCGTTTCCTCTTTCTTCGTTGTAATAACGCGCCAGCGCGATTATTAAAACCACCTTCATAAGCTCCGAGGGCTGCAGATTCATGCCGCCGACTGGAAGCCACCGCTGCGATCCCGATATGACGCGCGCGCTTAAAAGCACTTTTACCAGTAAAACGATGAAAATAAAATACACAATATACGCGGGTCGTTCAAGAATTCGGTAATCCAGCGCCGCAAGCAAGACGAGCAAAAAAAGCCCGTAAAAATTCCATTCAAGCTGCCGCAGATAAATAGAGCGTATAAACTCCGAATCGCTGGTAAAGTTGGCGCTGTATATCACCACAACGCTGAAAAAAGAAATCAGCAGGGTAAGGAAAAAAAGCGGCCAATCGAAGACCGAGTACCACTTTACCCCCAGTTCCTGATTGTTTTCCATTTTAATTCGCGCCGTCCGTCAAAATCGCGGGTTCCTCAGCTTTAGGCAATCCTTCAAGATAGGTTTTCAT
>BTTC01000151.1:0-5015 GCA_036244935.1 bacterium
AGCTCCGGCGCAAGAGCGGCGTAGGTGAGTTCGAAGCGCACCTGGTCGTTACCCTTGCCGGTCGCGCCGTGCGCCACGCTTGCCGCGTTTTCATTAATTGCTATCCGTACCTGCTCCTTTGCTATCAGAGGCCGCGCGATGGCCGTACCCAGAAGGTAACGCTCTTCGTAAATTGCGCCCGCCCGCAGCATGGGGAATATGAAATCGTGCGCGAACTCCTCGCGAAGATCGCTAACCACGCACTTTACCGCTCCCGTTTGCCTGGCCTTTTCGGGCAAGCCGTCAAGCTCTTCCTTTTGCCCGATGTCGGCTGCGAAGGCGATAACGTCGAAACCGCGCTCCAGCTTCAGCCATTTGAGTATGACGGACGTATCGAGCCCCCCGGAGTATGCGAGTACAACTTTTTTAGCCACGGCTAATCCCCCAGCGCCATTTCAAGTATCGCCTTTTGCGCGTGGAGCTTGTTTTCCGCCTGGTCAAGGACGATGGATTGCGGCCCGTCCAGCGCATCGGCGGATATCTCTTTTCCGCGGTAGGCGGGTAGGCAGTGCATTACGCAGCAGTCCGGCTTGGCCGACTCAAGCAGTTTTTCATCCACAATGTATCCCTCAAAAATCTTGTTGCGTTCTTCCGCTTCACCTTCGTGCCCCATGCTGACCCACACGTCGGTGTATACCGCGTCCGCGTTTTTCACGGCCTTTTCGGGATCGTTGTAAAGCGTAAAGCTTCCGCCGGAGCTTTTTATAAACTCTCCGGCCTTTTTCACGACAGCTTCATCGGGGGCGTGACTGGCCGGCGTTGCGACGCTAACGTCAACCCCCAAAAGAGCGCCGCCCGTAATCAGCGAATGGGCTACGTTATTTCCGTCGCCTATGTACGCGAGTTTCATGTTTTCAAGGGTACCTTTTTTTTCCAGCAGGGTAGCGTAGTCCGCCACCGCCTGGCATGGATGGCACTTGTCCGTAAGCGCGTTTATTACCGGTATTGATGAATGTTCGGCAAGCTCCACCAGGTCGCTTTGTTCGTATGTGCGTACCGCCAGCCCGTCGAGGTAGCGTGACATTATCTTCGCAGTGTCGGCCAGCGATTCGCCCCTCCCTATCTGTATGTCGTCCGGGCGCAACAGCATCGCGTAACCGCCGAGCTGATACATCCCGACCTCGAAGCCCATACGCGTGCGGGTAGAGCTTTTTGTAAAGATCATGCCCAGCGTCTTGCCTTCAAGCGGTTTTCCTCCATCACGCGGGCGGTTCTTCAGATTTTTGTTCAGCCCTTTTTTCAGCCTTATTGTTTCTTCCAGAAGTTTTTGTATCTCTTCAGAAGAAAAATCTTCAAGCGTCAGGAAATCTCTTGCCATAGCGCTTCCTTCAAAATTTTTAATCCACGGTTCATCTGGGCCTTTGTCACGTTAAGCGGCGGAAACATGCGAAGCACGTTGTCTTGCACGCAGTTGATTATAAATCCTTTTTCGATACACCGGTTTACGACGCCCATACCGGGCCGGTTTAGCTCGATGCCGATCATGAGTCCCATGCCGCGCACTTCCTTTATTATTTTGAATTCTGATTGCATTTCCCGCAGCCGCCGTATGGTTTCCCTGCCCGTTTGGGCTGTGTTTTGCAGCAGCTTTTTTTGCCTGACCGTTTTGATTACCTCCAGCGCCGCCGCGCACGCAAGCGGACCACCGCCGAATGTAGATGCGTGGGTGCCGGGACCGAATGAATCCATAACACCGGGCCGGGCCAGCATGGCGCCTATAGGAAAACCGCCGCCAAGCCCTTTCGCAAGCGTCATGATGTCCGGGCGCACTCCCGCATGCATGTGGGCGAACCACTTTCCCGTGCGCCCCATACCGCACTGCACTTCGTCGAATATCAAAAGTATGCCGTTTTTATCGCACAGCTTCCTTGCGTCGCGCAGATATTCGAAAGGCGCAGCATGTACGCCGCCCTCGCCCTGCACCGGTTCGATTATTACCGCCGCCGTTTTTTTTGTTACCGCTTTTTTCAGTTTTGATATATCGGCAAACGGAATGTGTTTGAAACCCGGCACAAGCGGCGCGAACCCCTTGTGATATTTCTTCTGTCCCGTAGCGGATAGGGCGCCGTACGTGCGCCCGTGGAATGAGTTATCCATTGCGATGATCTCGTAACGCGCAGAGCCGTTATCGCTATGGTATTTCCTTGCAAGTTTGATGGCGGATTCAACCGCCTCCGCCCCGCTATTAATGAAAAGCGCTTTTGAGGGGAACGAGATTTTTACCAGCTCTGCCGCAAGCTCCCCCTGCGGGATGGTGTAAAAAAGGTTTGAGGCGTGTACAAGTTTGCCCGCCTGCGCGTTTATCGCGCGCGCCACGTTTTTGGGTGAATGGCCCAGAATGTTCGCCGCGAGACCCTGGACGAAATCCATATACTTTTTGCCATCGGTATCCCACACCCACGCCCCGTCCGCGCGGGCTATGGACAGCGGCAAACGGCCATAGTTGTGCGCCACGTATTTTTTATAAAGCGCGAGGAGATTTTTATTTTTCATCCGAAAATAATACCGTAAATTTCCGGCAATATAGAAATTTTATGTTTTATATCTGACCGCCATCCTGCGCCAATCCAGAATTTTACATTTTATATTTGACCGCAGTCCGGGGACAACGTAGAAAATCTTATATTCAACCGCAGTCCGGTGCGGCGGGATATTTTCCATGCCGGTGGTTAAGATTGGTTAAAAACCCACCTCGATGGCCTGCAGCAATCGGGATGCTTCGGAGAAATTCGGATTCATCTGCAACGCGCGTTTTAAAACTATTTTGGCTTCCTCGATCTGTTTATCTTCGAGCAGCGTCCGGCTGAGATTGTAATGTATGTGCTCGTCTTCGGGGTCGACTTTTATCGCCATTTTGTAGTGTCTGACGGCTTCCTTGTATTTATGCTGTTTCCGGCAGGAGATACCGAGGCTGTTATAAACATTTGTGGTGGACGGATTGATCTTAAGAACTTCGGAAAAAGCCTTTTCCGCTTCTTCGTGCATTTCGCGTTCAAGGAATATCTCGCCGGCTTTTTCCAGAACTTTTTCGGCCTTTTCGGGTTCGCCCGTTTTAATGTAAACCTCTCCCATGGCCTTGAAAGCGCGCGCATGAAGATTGTTGATCGTTACCGCCTTGCGGAATGCGACGAGCGCTTCGTCATATTTTTCCTGCGCGGATTTTATATACCCTATGTTGTAATAGACCTCGGCGTTTTCGTGAACGTCCAGCAGCTCTTTGAACAATGCAAGGGATTCGTCGTAATTCCCTTCATCTATCAGCCGTTTGGCTTTTTCATACATTTCTTCGACGGCTTCCGATTTTTTGTCCGGGTCGCCTACCAGTATCTCATCGATCTTCTTTTTGAGGATAGGTACCTGTACCGGCTCCATGAGGAAACCGGCAATTCCATATTTACCCGCCTCTATAACAAGTTCCCTGCTGATGGCGACGGTGAGGATAAAAAAAGGTATTTTAGAAAGGACATCGTCGGCAGATACGATTTTAAGGAGCGAAAGGCCGTCCATCTGGGGCATCTCAAGCCCTGAAAAGATAAAGTCCGCGTCCCGCCGCTTTAAAAGATGAAAAGCGGTGATGCCGTCCGGCGCCTGCTCGAAATGTTTGTAACCAAGAGTTCGCAGCGCACCCATTAACTGTTCCCTTTTAGCCGAATCCTTGTTCGCTATCAGGAATGAAATGTCCTCCTTTTTTATCTCTTTTTTTTTCGGCATTGTATCTATCTAAAGGCTAGTATTTATGGTCCGGTTATTCAATATCGAGTTTTACCTTTTTGGTTTTTTTGTCAGGCGTCCTTTTTGACGCGATGATTCTGTCAACTTTGAGTGTGAACTCATCCACAAGTCCCGGAAAATTTTGAGACGGAGGCGAAACGACTTTCATGTAAAACGGTTTTCCGGATGTTTGCGCGTTCTGCTTCATCTCCGATGCCTCCGCAAAGCCGTCCACGGCCTCCTTACGCCGGTGGGTGAACTCACCCCACGAATCGAGCAGAAGCATATCAACCCACACAACTTTGCCGGGCGATTTCCTTAAACCCAGATTGGTTATAAAAAAACCCTTTACCGTCCTTTCCGTAGACAGGTAGTCTTCCCGCGATGGCGAGTAACCGCCATCCTCGATGAAAAACCGGTAAAGCTCGCGTAGAAGATGTTCCACGTCCTTTGAGGTGTAGGGCATCATGCCGCTTTCGAACTGCAAGCGGGTGTCTGGACGCCATAGAGCGTTTATCACCATCCACGCGAGTATCTTTATAAGAGACCGGAATATGATTATTGGAGTGGCTATTTCCATGGCCGTCCTGAGCTTGCTTCCGATGAGCGCGAAATCGAAAAGCCACCACTCTTTTGCTCCGCTAGCGGATTTTTCGTTTATCAGGGTAAACTCTTTAATGGGTTTTGACGGCGCGTTGCCAGGATAGATGAAGGGCAATTTACCGGGATGGCGGTCGAAGTACACAAAAAGTTTACGTCCCAGAACGGTCATGTCCTGTTCGGAAATCATTTTATCCATTGATCCAACTTCCTTTATCCAGTCCGACAACCGCACGTAGGCGTTGAGAAAAAACTTGTTCATTTCACTAAGCGACCAATATTGTTTTTCCGAGCCTTTTGTATCTCCCGCCAGATTAAGGCTCAGTGCGTCCGACTTCTTATCCGTCAGGTTCCATTCCTGCAGCAGTAAAGATATCCTTCGCATTTTTTCGTTTGATGACTGGGGGGTTTTTCCCTTCCGAAGACTTTTTAAATCTTCGGGCGTCACCCCCGCTTTTGTCAGGAAGGCGCTGCGCAGCATTTGCACTTCCTTTTCCATTCCATTCGTGGAGTAGTAATCCGTAACCCTGTCCAGCATCATGACGTAGGGGTCGATTCCGTTATCCTCATCGTCCAGTTTCAACACCCTCCCTTTAAGCTCTTCGCACAACAGGCCTCGGCTGTCGTTTAAGAGGTACGACTCCAGTAACCCCATCTTTAGAAGC
>BTTC01000152.1:0-5009 GCA_036244935.1 bacterium
GTGGCGATGTCTCTTTTGCGGTTGCAAAATACAATCGCGTTGCTCAGATTTTGGGCCCCGTCAATCTGGGCGCGCAAGCTGGCGCGTTTTTCCGCGGGCTTGCCGCCGGTTTTGACCACCGCGCTTATCTCCATTTTGCCCACGCTTACGATGTAGACCTGGCCGGTGTTTTTGCTGGCCGCTACGATGGTCTTGCCGTCGGGAGACATTGCCATGCCCTTGAGACCTCTGGCCGGTATGGTTTTAATGATTTTCATGGCTTTTACGTCCAGTACGTCTATGCTGCCGATTGGCTCCCCGCCCTTCTTGAAATGCTGGTTGGATACGAATACGTACTTCCCGTCGTGGGTGAATGCGACGTCTCTCGTCCTGGCGTTCGACGACTTCACCGTTTTGATTACCTTGTGATTTTTGGTATCGATAAACGTGATTATGCCCGGCCTGCTGTGTACGTTGCCCCATACGGCCAGGTTGTCGTCAACGGGACTGAACGCGCCGTGCAGCGGACCGCTGCCGCCGGTATTGAAGTGCTTTACGATCTTGAAAGTCTTGGTATCCACCACCCAGAAGCGGTCGCTTTTTTTGGAGTTGTTGGATACGTAAAAATACTTTGCGCCGGGTACCACCCATCCGTGATGCGGTCGGATGTTTTTCTGTATCCAGTCGTCGCTCTTGTCGTCAACCGTCATGCCGGTTTTTGCCCTGACCGCTTTTTCGTATGCCCAGAAATCGATATGGGCCACTTTTTCGAGGGTTTTATCGTCCCATACGCTTACGTAGCCGGAGTTCTGGCCGCAAATCCAAAAATTTCCGGGCGTGTCCTTTACCTTGTTCCACTCGACCGGCCAGCTCATTTGCGGATCCAGGCGCAGCTTCGCCGCATCCGCTGATGGCATACCAAACATTCCGCCTGCAACCATTGCGACGGCCAGCGAGCCGATCAGCCCCGGCAAACGGACTTTAAAGATGGATTTAAACATAATCTCACTCCTCCATTTTCTCTGTTTTGATGCAGACTGCGTCCGCTATTTTTTTTAAGCAGTTCTAAATAAATGAACAAAGCAGTTTTTTAAAATTATCACCCCCTGTTCAATTTCAGCTTTCTAATGTGCTTCAACCGTTCACAGTGTGGTTCCGCATAGCGTAAACTCGCGGCAGACTATAAAGATTTATGCGTGATTGTATATCATTTCGGCTGTAAAGTTCACCTTTAAATTTAATCTGCGCCGATGGGAAATAACCGCTATGAAATCTTTTCGCCTCGCTCCCCTGCCGTCAATGAGCAGGGATGAGTTTACCGAGTGGCGGTATATTATGGTTTAATATACCGGTGACGGTGTAATGACGAAGCCGAATTGATACTGACATTAAGGAATCTTTACAGATCAAGATAATGAGCGCATGTTGTTGATAATGTGGTATACTTTGGCACACTTGGTAATAAAGTCTGGATAGGTGATGGAAGGTATTGAAAATCATGGTCGTGCGGATGAAAAAAAGCAGTTCACATCATGCGCGGCTTCTGTTAAAATCGGCGGCACGTTCGGATTAAGATGTGTTTATTAAGTATTTATAAAATTTAAAATTGTTCCGGCCATGCGGGGTAATTTGTAAAAACGCCGCGCGGAACACAAGCCAAAGGAAAGGAGGGAGGAAATCGGAAACTATCATATGTCAGCCTCAATGAATAAAAGTAGGTCAAAGGATTGTCTTTGGTTCTACGTATTTGAAACTAACGTTAAAGGAGGTTAAAGAGTGATAAGCGGTAAAAAATTAATAACATTTTTCCTATTTCTGGCATTCGGAGCCGCGTCTCTGATTTTCGTCTCACCTGCGCAGGCCAAAGAAACCGTATTCCAGAAGGGTGACGCAAAACTCAAGTTGGGCGCACGGTTCCAGTCGAGACTTCGTCTTTCAAGCACAGCTGAAGCGGTAGACAGCACAACTGGCCTGCCTGCTGTAGGTGGTGCGGTTAACGATTCCACAATCGGTAGAGATTACCAGTTTGACTTCAGAAGAGCTCGTATCATCATGGCCGGCCAGGTTAACAAGTTCATGAGCTTCATGGCGCAGACCGATATAGGTAACGGAACAGGACAGGCTGCTTCCGGAGCCGTTGAATGGCGGGACGCGGTCGTCACCTTGAACTTCTCCAAGGCGGCCAAGGTGTCCTTCGGTCTGTTCAAACTTCAGTTCACCAGAAGCCGGAACGGGTCGGGCTTCGGCCAGATGGCCCTCGACAGGCCTCTGCCTGAGAGCATGTCAACGGCTACTTCAAGCGTAGACGGTTCTATCGGTGGAAAGCGCGATCAGCAGATAGTTCTTTGGGGCAACAAGAACAAGTTCCAGTACCGCGTGGGTATTGGCGATGGTGAAACGACCATAGGGGGCAAGACGGATACCTTCCGCCTCACGGGCCGCGTTCATTACGCCTTCTGGGATAAAGAGCAGGGATTAGGCTACAAGGAAACCTATCTCGGAAAGAAGAATATACTCACCATAGGCGCCGGTTTCGATTCGCAGGCTGACGTTAATACTGATAACAGCGGCAACGCGACGGGCAACACGGCCGTGACATTAGACGTCACATATGAAAAGCCCCTGGCTAACGGCAACGTTGTAAACGCTAATTTCGCTTATTACAGCCGCGATGACGGTAACGACGCCTCAACAAGCAAGGGCAGTGGTTTGCACCTTACCGCGGGCTACAAAATGGGCCAGTGGTTCCCGTATTTACGCTACGCAACTTGGGACGCGAAACCCGCCAACAGTGATGAAACCAGAATCAACCTCGGCACGAACTATCTCATTAAAGGCCACCATGCAAAAATAGTGTTTGATCTTGAATCGATAGATTATGAAGTGGACGGCGCCACCAAGGCGACCAAGGACCACACCGTTGTCACCATGCAGTGGCAGATGGATTTCTAAAGTTTTTTAAATTTTTGGGGCGAAGCGGGTTTCATATATACAAAACCCGCTTCGGCTCCATCATTTAAAACAAGGGAAGTTTTATTTATGATTGTTAAAATTCGCCCTGAACGTCTTCGTCACCCTGGTCATCTTTGTCACCCTGAGTTTATCGAAGGGCTGAGCTTCATCAAAAAAGGGCGGTACGACCCATTAACAATTATTACTAAACGCTTATGCAAGAAAGGGGAGTGAACTATGGCAGACGGACAGACAGTGGACCAACCTCGAAGAACGGGTCTTCACGGCGACATTGAAGACTCCGAGGCTATACTGGAAAAAGGAGAGCCGTGGGAAGCGTGGGAAACCAAGCTGGTCCTCTGGAGCTTGGGTATCGGCGTAACGTGTTTGATAGTCTTCGGCTTCATTATAAACACAACTATTCTTGCCAAGTAAGCAGGTCGCCAGATGAAACCCGATCTTGAGACTAGCATAGTCCACGACGGCGGAAAATGGATCGCGCAAAACGAGAAGTTGAAAGCGTGCGGTCAAACTTTGCCGGAGCTGGATGACGACATGGCCCGCGCCATTCGTGAATGCGGCGAATTCAAGGGTAAGTCCAACGTTACGGTGTTTATGGGGTTCGATTATACAACCATTCCTGTTTGGCTCAGGCAGTACGCGACGCATTATTTCAATCGTCGGGTAACGATTGACCTGCAGCCATGACGGTATACATTCATGGAGCCTGTTTGGTAACAGACAAAATGAGGGAGGACAGAATATGAATGGGGTAAACAGAAACTGGTACGACGGAATGCTCAGTACGGAGGATTGGTGGGCCGTCTGGCTTGGTCTGATCATGTTCGCCGCCGGATTGATGTCAATCTGGGGTTTTGACATGGTAGGCTGGATGGCAAAAACCAAGACTTGGGTATGGGGCGATTTCAGCTGGAAGCATGCTATTAAACCCGCCGGCAAGGGTTGGAAAGACCTGGGGCCTTTGGGCTCGCTTTTCATGACGTACGGCGTATGGACTGTGCTCACCTGCATGGGCGCGTATTTCATGAAGCTGGACGTAAAAAAATTCTTTCTTGGCTGGACGGTCATCTTTTTCGTAACATGGGGGTGCTGGGTCGTCGGCCACGAAGCTCACTTCAAGGCGCACAAGACGATACAGTCCAAAAACAACCCCGAGATTTATGGCGATGACGTCTACTGCATAACAAAAGTCAAAAAGTGCACTAAAAAAATAAACAAGGCACTTGCAAAACTCGGAGTGGACATAAAGGCCGGTGAACTGCCGGACAAGGCGACCGCGACCAAGGCAGTGGACAGTGTGAAGAAGATGGTTCGACTGAATTGGGGTTTGCAGCTGGGAGGCGGCTTTTCATTCATCCTCGCCCTGATGGTAGGGTTGATTATAGGCAACCTCATCAAACCTTTGGCTAAATTCGTTAAGGAGGCGGCCAAACCGGAGTGGTTCATCAAGACCGCCATCGTGTACCTGGGCATCAAGATCGGTTACATGTCCATGAAGGCTGCCGGATTTACCTTCGAGCTGGCCATTGCGGGGGCGGCTGCGACCTTTGTGGCATATCTCCTGTTCTGGCCTATTGTATACACACTCGGCAGGAAGGCTTTTTCACTGTCGAGGGCTGCTTCGGCGGTACTGGCATCCGGTATATCCATCTGCGGCGTATCTGCGGCAATCGCCACGGCGGGCGCCATCCGCGCGAAACCGGGGCTGCCCATCATGGTATCGATGCTCATCGTGGTCTTCGCAATGTTCGAGCTGATCGCGCTGCCTGCCTTTTACACGGCGGTGGCGCCTAACGCTCCAATCGTTAACGGCGCGGCGATGGGTATGACGGTCAAGACCGACGGCGCGGACGCGGCAGCGGGCGCAATACTTGACGAGTTAATGGTGGCCAAGGCATCCCAAAGGGGCGTCAACTGGGAGAAGGACTGGATCCTCACCTCCGCCATAATGACCAAGATATGGATCGATATGTTCATCGGCGTATGGGCGTTCGTACTGGCCATAATCTGGGTGTACAAAGTTGAACGGAAGCCCGGACAGTCACACGTACCAGCCT
>BTTC01000153.1:0-4981 GCA_036244935.1 bacterium
TATGAAAAACTTGGCGGCACGCCTGTTATATTTTGCGGCCCCGTGGAAGTCGACCCGTCGGTTATTGAAAAAGCGTCTATGAGAATAAAGGTTCTTAACGCCCCTGCAAGCGCGGTGGCAGCGTGCAGACGTATTTCATTCATGGAAGAAGCCGCCACGGACGGCGTTTCATTTCCACCGGTCAGCGCCGATCCACCCAAAACCGGCGGAAGGTGGATCGTAAAAAATGTTTTAAGCGCGGGCGGCACGGGGATAAGGGAAGATAATGGAAAACAGCTGCGCGGCGGCGAATACCGGCAGCAATTCGTCGAAGGATTTTCTATGGGAGCCTCTTTTTTATCCACCAACACCGAAACCGCGCTTATGGGTATATCGCGCCATATAAAAAGCTGCGCGGATCATTTCGGCCCGAAAGAATTCCAATACGCAGGGTTTTTGTACCCTTACCCAGCCGAAGTAAGCGCTGAAACTTTATATATACTGCAAAGATTTGGTCAAAGAGTTTCATCGGCGGCAGGTATCGTCGGCTGGTGGGGCGCGGACTTCATCACAAACGACAACTCCGTGTTCCTTCTGGAAATAAATCCGCGCTTTACGGCATCGATGGAACTTCTGGCCAGGGCGCACGGCATAGACCTTGTCGGCACGCAGGTTGCGGCGCTTGAAAACCAAATTCGCCTGAAACCAAATCTCATTAAAAAAAACACCCTTACATACGGCACGGCGGTTTGTTATTCAAAAAAGGATTGCGTTTTCAACGGCGCGCGAAAATGGTTTGAGCAAAACGCCAGGGATATCCCGCATGATGGAAAAAACATCTTGAAAGGGGAGCCGATACTTTCGCTTTACGCGGTATCCGGGTCGCCGGAAGGCTGCATGGACGAACTCGTTGAAAAGGCCGGAAAACTGTACGAGAGCTTTTTGTAACATAACACCGTACCCGCGTGACCTTCCTTGTACCAATTGTTATTATGGTATTACTGGTATAGAATTCACCTCAGTTGAATACTTTACGCTCTAATAAAGGAATTTGACCGCTGCGGAGCCGGTTGATTTATTGCCTGCTGGGTAAAGTTGTTGACTGAAAAGTCGATATTGAAGAGGCGGACTGCATGCGTTTGATAATGCGGGTCATGGGGAAACAGACGGAGGCGGCATGGAAGTGATGCTTGTTTTAACGGTTTCCGTCGCGCTTCAGTTTACGGCGGCTTACATGTCATTGAAGCTGATCCGCGTTACCGGGAAACAGACGGTGTGGGCGTTGATTGCCGGCACCATTTTTCTTATGGCCGTTCGGCAGTGCATCACGCTTTACGGATTGATCTCCGGCGATATGGCGCACCCGCCTGATATTTCGGCTGAACTGGCGGCTCTTGTCATATCCGTGCTCATGGTGGCCGGCATAGCCATGATCGCGCCCCTCTTCAGGTCCATCGTCGGCTCTGAAAAAGCCATGCGGATCAGCGAGGAAAAATACCGCTCACTTTTTGAAAGCTCCAGGGATACGGTTTTCATCAGCACGCTGGAAGGGAAACTGCTGGATATCAACGAGGCGGGGGTCGATATGTTCGGTTATTCGAAAGATGAACTGCTGTCGATAAATATTGGGCGTACCTATGCCCATCCTGACGAGAGGGAACCGTTCATTCGTATCATGAAAACCCAGGGGTTCGTGAAAGATTACGAGCTGCAGCTTAAAAGAAAAGACGAAAGCATCATAAATGTTTTAATCACTGCCGCAGTCCGCATGGATAATGACGGCCAACTGGTAGGGTTCCACGGAATCATAAGAGACGTTACCGAACGTAAACGCCTGGAAGAAGCTCTTGTCAATATCGCGCGCGGCGTGCCGGCGTCAACAGGAGACGCGTTTTTCCGTTCTCTCGTCAAGTACCTTGTGTATACGCTCAAAGTCGGCTGCGCCGGCGTTGGTGAACTGGTCGGAAAGGAAAAAGACAGAGTTAAAACAATCGCCGCATGCGGCGATGGGGACATTATAGAAAATATCGAGTACAACATAATCGACACGCCATCCGAAAAAGTGCTGCATGATAAAAATTTATGCAACTATCCCAA
This sequence comes from bacterium, assembly GCA_036244935.1. Classification (GTDB taxonomy): domain Bacteria; phylum Nitrospinota_A; class UBA7883; order JACRGQ01; family JACRGQ01; genus BTTC01. The sequence goes on from BTTC01000153.1 coordinate 2,077, forward strand.
CGACGTACAGCACGAATTTCCACGCGATCAGTTTTTAAAGGAAAAGCACGCGAAAAGTTACGTTGGAATACCGTTGCTGGATTCTACGGGTAACGCCATAGGTATTTTGTCGGTTATGGACAAAAAGCATTTAAGAAACCAAAGGATGGTAGAGTCGATGCTGCAGATTTTTTCCGTCCGAGCCTCTGCGGAAATCGAGCGCAAGCGTACGGATGAAGCGCTGGCGGAAGAAAAGGAACGTCTCGCAGTAACGTTGCGCTCCATAGGCGACGGCGTAATAACAACGGACATCAATGGCAAAGTCGTATTGATGAACAGGGTGGCAGAAAAGCTGACTGGATTGAACCAGGAAGAGGTTACCGGAAAACTTTTTCAAAAAGTTTTCTACATCATAGACGAATCTACCTGCTCGCCCATAGAAAATCCGATTGAAAAGGTTGTGGAATCAGGCGAAATAATTTCCATGACGCACAGAACCATACTCCTGGCAAAAGACGGTACGGGGTGGGCCATCTCCGCAAGCGCCGCTCCGATACGTGGTAGTGACAGCAAGATTACAGGCGTAGTTATTGTCTTCAGCGATATAACTGAAAAACGAAGGATGGAGCGCGAACTCCAGAAATCCCAGAAACTTGAATCTCTTGGTATACTCGCCGGCGGCATAGCCCACGACTTCAACAATCTCCTTACCGCCATAATGGGGAACATCTCCATGGCCAAACTTGATATTGACGAAGAAACGGAGACCCACGAGATACTTGATGAGGCCGAGAACGCCGTCAAGCGCACGAAGGATCTCACCCGGCAGCTTCTGACTTTTTCCAGAGGCGGCGAGCCGGTCAAGGAGATAGGTAACGTCTCGGAGATTATCCGCAGCACTGTCAACTTCGCCTTGCGCGGCTCGAAATCCATAAGCGACATGGAGTTGTCCGAAGCCCTGCCGCTTCTGGAAATAGACGTTGGTCAGATAAGCCAGGTTATAAACAACCTTGTGATAAACGCCGACCAGTCGATGCCCGAGGGCGGCGTCATAAGGGTGCGGGCGGCCAGCGTTATCCTGGGTGCGGACGATGCGCTGCCGCTCGGTGAAGGCAGATACATCAGGATCTCCATTCAGGACGAGGGCGTCGGCATCTCCGGTGAAAATATCAATCGGATATTCGACCCCTTTTTTACCAACAAGAAGGACGGCAGCGGGTTGGGTCTTGCCACGTCTTATTCGATAGTAGGCAAGCACAGCGGCTTGATAACAGTGGAATCGATGCCCGGCAAGGGTTCCACGTTTCATGTTTACCTTCCCGAATCCGACAGACCCTTAAGGCTCATGGATAAGAAGTCGGAGGTATTGAATGGGGTTGGCCGGGTGTTGATGATGGACGACGAGGAGGTTGTACGGAGCGTGGCCGGACGTATATTGACGAGGCTCGGCTACACTCCGTCTGTTGCCAATGACGGCGTCGAGGCCGTGGATAAGTACAAGGAGGCCCTGGAATCGGGCGACCCGTTCGACGTCGTGATACTCGACCTCACGGTTCCCGGCGGCATGGGCGGTTTGAAAGCCCTTTTGGAACTGAAAAAACTCGACCCGAACGTAAAGGCAATCGTATCCAGCGGATATTCCACCGATCCGGTTGTGGCCGACTGTAAAAAACATGGATTTGCGGGGTTTATCGTAAAACCTTATGACGTGGAACAGGTAAGCGACGTTTTGCAAAACGTTATTATGAGAAACTGAGAAGTTAATTTTTCTAAAAAACTAATAAAATGATAGATGCTGTGAATGATCCTTCCCTTGATGCAGGGGAAGGCGAAGGGGTGGTTTACACTATTGTCACCCTGAGCTTGTCGAAGGGCGCTTTGATAACTCAGCTTGTCGTGGTTCTATGAACTCACCATGACAAGCATTAGAAAACCCTTCCGGCCACCTTACAAAAAGGGAAGGAATAATTTTATTAACAGTGATTCTATGAGTTTTCCAGAGGTTTCAATATGGTAATATCCCCAAACAGTGATTAAAAGATTTTTTTTAAAGATGAGGGGGGGCGCCAAGCCGCCTCCCTATGCCGGATCGTCCGAGGTGTTCTGGTCGTGGTTCGGCTCTGCAATCGGTATAGGGCTTTGCGGTTTCTTTTCATCCCTGTGGTTCGAGCCGTACGACATGACTTTGATTATAGGGTCTTTCGGAGCGTCCGCAGTGCTGGTTTATGCTGCGATCAAAAGCCCCCTTGCCCAGCCGAGGAACCTTATGGGCGGCCATATTATATCCGCCGTATTGGGAGTGTTTTGTTACAAAATATTCGGCGCGGCGCCGTGGGTTGCGGCCTCACTGGCGGTATCGTTTGCCATCGCCGCGATGCTGATAACTAATACCCTGCATCCGCCGGGTGGAGCAACGGCGCTCATAGCGGTAATCGGCTCGCCAACCATACACGATCTGGGATATTTTTATGCCGTCGCGCCGGTGGGGCTTGGGGCGCTGATCCTTTTGGTGGTGGCCCTTATAGTCAACAATATCGCGCCCGCAAGGAGATACCCTGAATTCTGGTTTTGAATGCGTATCTCACCGCGGCAAGGCGCCAAATGAATTGTCATCCGCGCCTGCATTAAGGCGTAACGGGAAGCGCAGGCGGTAGAGGTTTCACAATGCCCGGTCAAACCTGCGCCGGGCTATAGCGTTTCAAGCTCTGGCAGATACGATAGATTTAAACAGGTCTGAATATCAGGTAGTGCATCAGTTTGAAAATTCCAAATTGTCTAATCCCTCAAAAATCTGATTCACGGCCAATCTCCCCTCCTCGGCTCACGAGGAGGGGGCCGTTTGCAACGGCTCACGTCCATGGGGTGGTGTCCATAAACCTTTTGGAATATAGGAAAACCCCTCCGACTGCCTGCGGCAGCCACCTCC